>DASQBH010001353.1:0-3674 GCA_035635315.1 Longimicrobium sp. | reverse complement strand
GATGCCGCCGGCCGGGCGTCCCGGGCAGCCCGGCGAGGGGGACGGAGCTCCCGGCCTAGCAGCGCACCGTCACCGGCTCCCGCGCGGCGGCGCCGTCTTCGAGAGGGTGGACGGCGACTCGCCTGGCGGATTCCGCGTCGGGCTTTGCGGCGGGCGCGGGGTTCCGCAGCAGGGCCGCGACGGAGCCGCCCGCCAGCTCCCAGCGGCGCCACCAGTCCGCGGCCAGGGTGCTGATCACCACCACGTCGTGGTAGCGCCCGTCCTTGAACATCGCCTGGCGCCGCACCCCCTCGGTGACCCCGGCAAAGTGCCGCTCCAGCGCGCCCTTCCACCGCCGCAGCCCCACGTGCTGCCCCGCCCAGATGCGGTTCAGCCGCAGCGTCGCGAAGCCGTGGTGCAGCAGCAGCGCCATGGCCTCCAGGCTGTGGGGGCGCGTGCGCATCCGTGCCACGCCCATGACGATGGCGATCTCGGCGCTGCGGTTCACCCAGTCGATGTTGGACAGGCTGGCCACGCCGCCAAAGATGCCGGTCTCCCGGTCCACGACGGCCAGCTGCAGGTGCGTCCCCGCGCGGTTCATCTCCCCCAGACGCTCCAGGTACGCCGCCTGGTCCTGGCGCGTGGTGGGAAAGGTGCCCTTGTACATGTAGCGGGTGACGGCGGGGTCGTTGAACCACTGGTTCCAGCCCGCGTCCAGGTCCGCGGGTGAATGCGGGCGAAGATGCAGAAGGTCGCCGGTCAGAAAGGGTGTGTCCATGCGATGGGTGGGGCGTTCGTAGATGGGGATGGGCGGGCGGCCGGTGTGCCCGGTGCGGAGCCACTTCCCGATCTGGTTATCCGCGCATATCAGCGGGAAAAGGGATTCGGCGTCCGGCGTCTCCCGAGGCTGCGCCGACCCGGTGGGACGAGGCCGGCGCGCCAGGCCCCTGTCATTCCGAAGGAAGCGCCGCGTGGAATCGTCTGCACATCATACGCCGGCACGGATGGAAAAGCCCACACCCGGACCGCTCACAATCGGCCGTCGAACTGTCGACCCGACGGAGTCCCTTCCCTTCACCCGGGAGCGAGGAGCGAGTCGAGGACTTCGATCACCCGCGCCGCGGCGCCACCCGCGGCGGCGCCGGCCCCGGCGCCGCGGGCGCGCACCTCCGCGCGGGCGGCCTCGTCCCAGAGGGCGCGCTCCACCGCGGCGGGGATCGCGTCCGCGTCGTACACGGCCAGGCTGCGGCCGTCGCGGTTGGTGGGGAGCGGGTCGGCGCCGCGCAGGCCGGGCTGCAGACTCAGCACCACGCATCCCAGCAGCGACGCCTCCACCAGCAGCACCGTGTGCATCCCCGCCACCAGCTCCGCCGCCAGCGCCGCCTCGCGCCCGTCGCCCTCCGCGGAGACGAGCGTGCGCACGGCCCCGGGCGGGGGAAGGACGAAGGAGGCCGGGTCTTCGCGCGGGTGCGGGCGGACCACCAGCGCCACGCGCTCGCCCCGGCGTCGCGCGGCCGCCTCCAGCGCCGCCGCCAGCCGGGCGAGCACCCCGTCCTCCGTGTAGCCGGGAAAGTGGGGACTTCCCTCCTCCGCCCCGAAGACGGCGCGCAGGGGCTGGGAGAGGAAGAGCACCATCCGCTCGCCGGGCCGTACCCCCAGCGCGGCCCGCACCTCCTCGCGGCGCTCCGGCGTGAACCCCGCGCGCACGGCGGCCAGCGCGTCGAAGGCGGGCTGGCCGGTCACCACCAGCCGCGCGGGATCGAAGCCCGCCTCCAGCATCCCGGTCCGCGCGGTCTCGTCCGGCACGGCCACGCGGTCGGGGACAAAGGCCCGGCGCCCGTCCGCATCCGCAAAGCGCAGGGCGTAGCTGGACCAGAAGTCCAGCACCGCCAGGGACGGGATCCCCACCCCCCGCGCCGCCGCGATCAGCCGCTTTTCCAGGTCCACCCCGTTGTGCGAGGTGGCGCACAGCAGCAGGTCAGCGCCCGCCAGCAGCCGCGCGGCACCCGCATCGTCCATCCCCTCGTCCAGCGGCTCCGGGTCCAGCCCGGCGGCGGACCAGGCCGCCAGCGCGTGCCGGTAGGCGGCGACGCGCAGGTCGTATCGCCCGGAATTCCGCAGCGCGAGCAGCACGGGCACCAGCGCCGCGGCCCCCCCGGGATCCCCCCCCGCGGCGACGACCCGGGGCCGAGCATCATTCATAGCGAGACCGCGCCGCCCGTCCGCGCCGCCTCCAGCGCCGCCACGCCAATGCGCAGCGCGGCCACGCCGTCCTCGCCGGTGCAGGCGGGGGGGCGCCCGGTCTCCAGCGCCTGCGCCAGGTCGTCCACCGCGTGCAGCATGGGGTCGCGGCGGTCGCCGAACTCGCGCGCCTGGGAAAGGAGCTCGGTGTAGCCGGAGTAGCGGGGGCTGTCGCCGGCGCGAAAGACGTCGATGCGGTGGCCGGAGTCGGTGACCAGCGCCCGCCCCGCGCTCCCCATCACGTCCATCTCGAAGACGGTGAACGCCGACGCGTCCGTGGCCCGCAGGGTGGCCAGGGCGCCGTTCTCCATCCCCAGCAGCACGTCCAGCGTGGGGTCGGCCCCGCCCTCGCCCAGCGTATCGACGGCGCGCACCCAGCGCACCTCGCCGGCCAGCATGCGCAGCAGGTCGAACCAGTGGCTGCCGTTGTGCAGCGTTCCCTTGCCGTACCAGCCGGAAACGCCCCGCACTTCCCCCATCCCCCCGTCGCGCATCCACCCGCGCAGCGCCTGCAGGTTGCGTGCGTGCCGCCGCATGTACGCCACGGCCAGCACCACCCCGCGGGCACGCGCCTCGGCCACCAGCGCCTCCGCCTGCGCCAGCTCCGTGGCCAGCGGCTTTTCGCAGAGCACGGCGCGCGGCGCCCGCGGATGGGCCAGCACCTCGCGCAGCACGGCCGCGTGGGTGGCGTCGGGGGTGCAGACGCTCACCACCTCCGGGCGCGTCCGCTCCAGCATCTCGCCCACGGAGGTGAACGCCGGCGCGTTCCACCGCGCGCCGCACGCCGCGGCCGCGTCCGGCCCCGCGTCGCACACCGCCACCAGCTCCGTCCGGGCCGAGCGCGCGTACGCCTCCGCGTGCGTGAACACGTCGCCGCGCATCCGCGGGTCGTCCGCGAACCCGCTGCCGATCTTGCCGCACCCGATCAGGGCGGCGCGCAGCACGGTCACCCGGCCGTCTTTTCCAGCAGGCACACCTGGTCCACCAGCCGCTCTCCCTGGGGGGCGTCGGTCAGCTCGTAGTACCGCACCTCCACGGGGCGCAGGTCGGGGAACAGGTCCAGGTAGCGCTGCATGAAGTCGGTCTTCCACAGGAGGCCGGCCTGGCCGTGGTACCGCACCTCGCGCGTCTCCCCGGCAAAATACTCGCAGCACCAGATGTAGCGGCGCGAGCAGCGGTGGATCTCGCGCAGCGCCGTCTCCAGGTCAGCCGGGTGGATGTGGATCAGCACCCGGTTGGTCATCACCAGGTCGAAGAAGCCGTCCCTGAACGGGATGTCGAACGCCGTCCCCTGGACGGGGTGTGCCTCGGGGTTGCGCTCCCGCGCCAGCCGCAGCGCGTGCGCCTGCGGCTCCACCGCGTAGATTTCCAGCCCCGGGACGGCCTTGCGCAGAATGTGCAGCTGGTTGCCGATGTTGCACCCCACCTCCAGCGCCCGCCCCTCGCTCAGCCGG
>DASQBH010001352.1:0-6435 GCA_035635315.1 Longimicrobium sp. | reverse complement strand
TACGGCGACGAGATCGGGATGCAGGACGTCCCCATTCCGCCCGACCGGGTGCAGGACCCGTGGGAAAAGAACCTTCCCGGCCGTGGCCTGGGGCGCGACCCGGAGCGCACCCCCATGCAGTGGAGCGCCGAGCCCAACGCCGGCTTCACCACCGGCGAGCCCTGGCTGCCCCTGGCCGCCGACTTTGGCGCGGTGAACGTGGCGGCGCAGCGGGTGGACCCCGGCTCCATGCTCGCCCTGCACCGCGCGCTCCTCGCGCTGCGCCGCCGCGAGCCCGCCCTTTCCATCGGCGACTGGGCGCCCGTGGACGCGGAGGGCGACGTGCTCGCCTGGCTGCGGACGCACGGCGACGCGCGCTTCCTCATCGCCCTCAACCTGAGCGCCGAACCCGCGTCGCTGGACTTCGACGGGTCGGGCGAGGTCGTGCTGAGCACCCTCCCCGGTGAATCGGGCGGACGCGTGGCTGGCACCCTCGACCTGCGCGGCGACGAGGGCGTGATCGTTCGGCTGGAGGGGGGACAATGAAGGTGACGCACGACGTTGCGGAGCGTGTTCGCGGCGGGGTGGATCTCGGGTTCGAGGTCGATGAGGACGGCAGCGCCGCGGGCGACTTTCAGTCGTGGGGCGAGGGCGCGTATCCGCCGCCTGGCTACCTGCCGTGGAACCGGCCGGAGGTGGGTAACGGTGACACCTATGGCTTCTACTGGCCTATCGGCCGCGAGCAGGGGCCCCCGCTGGTGTGCACGATCATGCACGATGCCCGGGCGCTCGTCCCGCTGGCGAGCTCGCTCGCGGGCGCGGTCCGGCTTCACGTGGCGGCGGGGCACGACCACGACGGCGAGTGGGCGGAACTGGCGGGTGACTTTGGCGTGCCGCTGGACGATGTGCAAAAGCGCCCGCACCAGACAGGCGTGGAGGCCGGCTGGGACGACGTCGTGGGCGGGCACGCGTACTGGGGAATTCAGTCCGCCGACGAGCTGCTGCACCTGGACCCCGATTCGCCCGCGCTCCTGCTGGCCCGCGCGGCGGAGCATCGCCACCCGCAGTTCCTGGACGAGGCCGAGCGCTTGCTTCTGCGCGCCCTGGAGATCCTGCCGGAGTACACGGCCGCGTGGTGGGAGTTTGTGCAGATCCGCCGCCGCCGCCGGGCGCCCGCCGCGGTGCAGATCGAGGCGATGGTCAACTGCATCACGTCGCCGATGGCCTTTGGGCCCCTGGACCGGAGCAAGTGCCTTGGCTGGCTGCAGCGCCTGCCGGATTCAGCGGATCCGGAGAACCCGGACCCCGTCTGGCGGCGCCGCGGAGAGCTGACGTTTGCCGAGGGCGTTCGCGAGCACCGCGACCACGAGGTGTTCGCCGAGTGCATCCAGGCGTACCACGACCAGGGCCTGCATCTGCGCGCCGTTCGCCTGCGTGTCGTCCTGGGCGAGATGATGGAGGGGGAGACGATCTCGTTCCGCGAGCGTGCCGGATTCACCTGGCCCGCGCACTGGGCCGCCCTGCGCGACGACCTTCGCAGCGCCGGACTGGACGCCCGGCTTCCCGCCATCTCCGGCCGCTGATGCGAAAGGAGGATCTGGAAAGATGAAGGTCATGCTCGTGCTCGCCGCCGGCGCCGTGCTGTCCGCCGCCGCGCCGGTGGCGGCCCAGAGGGCGCCCGCCGCCGCGTTTCCGCGCCCGGCGGAGGCGCCCGCCTGGCTCACTCTCCGCCCCACCGATCCCCGGGTGGCGCCCCCGCGCGCGGCGCCGACTGCACCCGCCGACGATCATCTGGGTGAGGCGCGCCGTCTCTCGGCCCCCGCGGTGATGATGATTGCCGCGGTGGTCGGCTGCGCGGCCGGCGCCGTCCTGATGAAGGGCGACCCGGAAGACGGCGACAAGAATGCCCTCCGCTTCAACGGGTGCATCCTGGGCGCCTCGGCGGGCGCGTTCCTCGGCGGCGCCTACGCCCTGCTCACCGGCAGGTAACAGCACATCGACCCCAAATCTTGCACGCAGAGCAGCAGAGAGGCAGAGGAGCAGAGACGAATCCTCTGCTGCTCTGCCTCTTTGCGTGCAAACTGCTTTCAGGACCAGGGATTCGCCGCTTCCCGCGCCATCCCTGCTACGGCTGCACCCCCAGCGCGCGCAGCCGCTCCTGCGCCTGGCGGTTGTTCGGCTGGATCGTCAGCGCGCGGCGGTACTGCGCGATGGCGGCGTCGCGCTCGCCCGCCGCCTCCAGCGCGCGCCCAAGCTCGAACGCCGCGTTGGCGCTGCTGGGGAACTGCTCCACGTTCAGCTCCAGGATGCGCCGCGCCTCCGCCTGCCGCCCCTCCGCCGTGAGCCGCGTGGCAAGAACGTTCAGCGACCGCTCGCCAAAGTCGTAGGTGAAGCGGCCGTAGTGCTGCGTCCGCAGCCTTCCGTACGCCGCCACCGCCGAGTCCGCGCCCCGCGCGCGCGCCACCGTCAGCAGCGTGTCCTCCAGCATCAGCGGGCGCGGGGCGCCGCGGTGGCAGGTCACGCACGTCACCTGCATCCGCTGCTCGCCCAGCTCGTCGATGTCGGGCATCAGGTCGCCGTTGATCGCGCGCACCATCCGCATCATCCCCCGCGCCACGTCCTTGGTCTCCTTGTCGTCCGACGCAAAGTTCAGCGAGTCGGGCTTGGCCGCGTCGTACGGAACGTGGCAGTGGGCGCAGCGCACGCCCAGCGCGCTGGTGAAGTTGCGCATCACCGCGATCAGCGCGTCGTGCGAGATGGTGTCGGGCAGCACCTGCAGGTTCTCGTGCTCGCCCTCGCGCGAGGCGGCCGCGGGCGCCGCGCCGGGGGTGGAGGTGCGCGATGCCTGCCCCACGCAGGCGGAGAGCGCGGCCAGCAGCAGCACGGTGCGAAGGACGGATTTCCTGGGCATGGGATCTCGGTCGATGGGGATGCGCGGCGCCAAACGCGTCGAGCCAAAGCCGGCCGGCCGCGGTTCCGGGGCGATGACGCAATTCACGTTCTTTCCCCTTCGCCCGCAAGATCCGCCGGCGGCGAACGGGATCGGCAAACGCTCGCGCGGACGCCGATCCTCCCCCCGATCGCCGATCATCCGCCACCCGCATTTCCGCGGTTTCAGCAAAAGCACGATCGCCGCCGAGGCCACCGAAACGGCGTGGAACGTGCGGTTTTGGCGGAACGTGTGTCGCGCGGGGTGGCGGGATCGGTATACCCACCGGCGCGTCGCCGAGGAGTCCGCGAACCTGGATGGGCAGCCGCGAGGGGGGACGATGGCGGAACGGGAGCTGATCGAGGCGGTCAAGCGCGCCGGCAAGCCGCTGCGCGACGACGCGGACCTGGACCCGCTGCTGGAGCGGATCGGCGAGGCGCGCGTGGTGCTGCTGGGCGAGGCGTCGCACGGCACGCACGAGTACTACACCTGGCGCGACCGCATCAGCCGCCGCCTGATCGAGGAGAAGGGCTTCGACTTCATCGCCGTGGAGGGCGACTGGCCGGACTGCTACCTGGTCAACCGCTGGATCAAGCACCACGACGGCGGCGGCAGCGCGCGCGACATGCTGCACGCGTTCGAGCGCTGGCCCACCTGGATGTGGGCCAACCACGAGGTCGCCGAGATGGCCGAGTGGCTGCGCCGGCACAACGAAGCGATTCCGGAAGACGAGCGCGTGGGCTTCTACGGGCTGGACGTGTACTCGCTGTGGGACTCGATGGACGTCGTTACCCGCTACCTGGAAAAGGTGGATCCCGAAGCCGCAAAGCGGGCGCGCGGCGCGTACGGCTGCTTCGATCCGTACGAGGAGGACGTGCAGGACTACGCCATGGCCACCGCCCTGGTCCCCACCAGCTGCGAGGAAGAGGTCGTCCGCATCCTCAGCGACCTGCGGTCCAGGGGGCCCGGCTACCTGGAGGAGGGGCGCGAGGCGTACTTCAACGCCGAGCAGAACGCGCTCGTCGCCCGCAATGCCGAGCGCTACTACCGCGCGATGATCCGCGGCGGCGCGCAGAGCTGGAACGTGCGCGACACGCACATGATCGAGACGCTGGAGCGCCTGCTTCAGCACCACGGCCCCGAGTCGAAGGCGATCGTCTGGGAGCACAACACCCACGTGGGCGACGCGCGGGCCACCGACATGGCGCGCGTGGGGATGGTGAACGTGGGGTCGCTGGCGCGCGAGCGGTGGGGTGGCGACGTGGTGATCGCCGGCTTCTCGTCGCACCGCGGCAGCGTGATCGCGGGGAGCGAGTGGGGCGCGCCCATGCAGCGCATGCGCGTGCCCGAGGCGCGCGAGGAGAGCTGGGAGCACGTCTTTCACCGGGCCGGCGCGCACGACCGGCTGGTGATGATGGACGAGATCGACGACATCCCCGCCGCGCACGACGCGAGGGGCCACCGCGCCATCGGCGTCGTCTACCACCCCGAGCGCGAGGCGAGGGGCAACTACGTGCCGTCGGTGCTCCCCTTCCGGTACGATGCGATGCTGTACATCGACCACTCCCACGCCCTGCGCCCGCTCAAGCTGCCCGGCCACCTGCCCGAGCACGAGCCGCCGGAGACGTTCCCGAGCGGGATGTGAGGTGAACGGGTGAAGCGGGTGAAGGGGTGAAGGGGTGAACGGGTGGGGCGTCGCCGGCCGGGTATCTCCCGGGCGGGTGAACCCGCGGCTGGAAAAGCGGAAAGCCCCGCAAACTGCGCGGGGCTTCAACTGCGACGGCACCTGCTGGCGTGCACTCACGTCGAATCCGGCACGAGCGGTCCGCGCAGGCGGACATTGCGTTGTCCAAGCCGCGAATTCATTCGCCACGGCCGGCCGTGGCGCGTTACCGCCGGCCTCGTCCCGGGCGGGTGAACCCTGGAAAAGCGGAAAGCCCCGCAAACTGCGCGGGGCTTCATCGATCGGATACATCATCGTCTGTTCGGCGGGCGGATGCGGCGGTACAGTCCGCGAAGGCGGACTTTGTGACCTTCCAGCCGCGGTTTCAACCGCCCGGGAAAGAGCTGGCCGCCGCACTCCTCACCCGAACCAACTCCATCACCCCTTCACCCCCATCACCCGTTCACCCCTTCACCACCCCCGCCGCCATCCACCCCGGCAGGTCCCGCACCAGCTTCTGCGTGTTCACCGGCTTCACGATGTACGCCGCGCAGCCGGCGGCCAGGCACGCCCGCCGGTCCGCCTCCTCGTCGCGCCCCGTGAGGGCCACCACGGCGATGCCGGCGGTCCGGGGCTCGGCCTTGATCTGCCGCACCACCTCCAGCCCCGTGGTGTCGGGAAGCCCCATGTCCAGCAGCACCAGGTCCGGCATCTGCGCCTCCGTCAGGCGCAGCGCCTCGGCCCCGGTGGCGGCCCCCAGCACCGTGTAGCCCGCGTCCTCCAGCAGGATGGTGAACGCGTCGCGGATGGCGTCGCTGTCCTCCACCAGCAGGACCGTGCGGGCCGCGGACTCCTCGCCCCTCACGCGTCCGCGTCCCCGGCGTTGGCCGGCTCGTCCGGACGCCCGGCCGCGTGCACGGAGGGAAGGGTAAAGAAGAAGCGGCTCCCCTCGCCCAGCTTGCTTTCCACCCAGATGCGCCCGCCGTGCAGCTCCACGAAGCGCCGGGCGATGGACAGCCCCAGCCCCGTGCCGTGGTGCACCCGCGCGCGAGAGGCGTCCACCTGCGCGAACTCGCGGAAGATGAGCTCGTGGTGCTCGGGGTCGATGCCGATGCCGCTGTCGCGCACTTCCACCAGCAGCCACCCCGGCTGCCCCGGCGCCGGCTGCGCCTCCACCCGCACCCAGCCCCCCTCGGGCGTGAACTTGATGGCGTTGCCGATCAGGTTCCCCAGCACGTGCGCCACCTTGTCGCGGTCCGCCCACGCCTCGGGGATGTCGCCGTCGAACTCGGTGGTGAACGAGAGGCCCTTTCGCTCCAGCAGCGACGCGTTCATCTCGCGCACGTTCTCCACCACCTCGTGCAGGCGGAACTCGGCGGGGCGGATGTCGATGGCGGAGGCGTTGGTGCGCGCGTAGGTCAGGATCTCCTCGATCATCCCCAGCAGCTGGCGGCAGCTGCCGATCATCGATTCGATGGCCTCGCGCTGGCGCTGCGAGATCTCGCCCAGCAGCCCGTCGCGCAGGATCTCGCCGTAGGTGACGATGGCGGTGAGCGGCGTGCGCAGCTCGTGCGAGACGTTGGTCAGGAACTGGCTCTTGGCCACGTCCAGGTTGCGCAGCTCCAGCACCGCGCGCTCCAGCTCCTGCACGCGGCCCGCCACCTCGCGGACGGACGGCGGGGTGCCGGGGTGGCCGTCGATCTCCAGGACGATCCCGGCCACGGGCTCGGCCCGCGGCGATTCCACGATGCGGAACCCCTCGCGGGCAAGCACCTCGCGCAGGCGCTCCGCGGTCGCGTGATCGCCCTGCAGGTATAGGCGGAGGTCGTCCATGAAGATCGAAGGGAGGGGAACCTTTGTAGGC
>DASQBH010001351.1:0-2326 GCA_035635315.1 Longimicrobium sp. | reverse complement strand
ATGCGGGTCGGAGAGGGGGGAACCTTTGTAGGCGCCAATCTAGACGGCGCCTGGCGCCGCTGCAAGCAGGTCGTCTCCTTCTACCTGCTCCGCCAGCAGCTGGCGCCGCTGGAGCGCCGCGTATACGCCACCGGCCCGCAGCAGCTCCGCGTGCGTCCCGCGCTCCACCAGCCGCCCCCCGTCCATCACCAGGATCAGGTCCGCGTGCATCACCGCCGTCACCCGGTGGCTCACGATCACGCTGGTTCGCCCCTCGAACACGCGCCGCAGCCCTTCCAGGATGCCGTGCTCCGTGTGCGTGTCCACCGCGCTCAGGGCGTCGTCCAGCACCAGGATCGGCGCGTCTCGCGCCACCGCGCGGGCAAGCGCCGCGCGCTGCTTCTGCCCGCCGCTCAGGTTGATGCCGCGCTCCCCCAGCACCGTGTCGTATCCGCCGGGAAACCCTTCCACCGTCTCGTCCAGCCGCGCCACCCGCGCCGCCGCGCGCACGCGCTCCAGCCGCCGCCCCTCGTCCGCCTCGTCAAAGCCCAGCGCCAGGTTCTCGCCGATGGTGTCGGAGAACAGAAAGGTGTCCTGCGGCACCAGCGCCACCGCCTCACGCAGCCGCTGCAGCTTCCACCGCGTAAGCGGAATGCCGTCCACCCGCACCTCGCCCTCCGTGGGGTCGTAAAGGCGGGTCAGGAGGGAGACCACGGTCGACTTTCCCGATCCCGTGGGCCCCACGACGGCCACCGTGGCGCCGGCGGGGACGCGGAAGGAGACGTCGCGCAGCACCGCCCGCTCCGTCCCGGGGTAGCGAAAGGTCACGCCGTCGAACTCCACCTCGCCCCGCACCTGCGCGGGGGCCACGGCGTCCGGCGCCTCCTGGATCCGTGGGCGCGTCTCCAGCACCCGCGACACCCGGCCCATGGAGGCCGCGCCGCGCTGGAACAGGTTCACCACCCACCCCAGCGCGATCATCGGCCAGGAGAGCATCCCCAGGTAGATCAGGAAGATCACCAGGTCGCCCACGGTGATGCGCCCGGC
Organism: Longimicrobium sp.; assembly: GCA_035635315.1. Classification (GTDB taxonomy): domain Bacteria; phylum Gemmatimonadota; class Gemmatimonadetes; order Longimicrobiales; family Longimicrobiaceae; genus Longimicrobium. The sequence continues at coordinate 1,300 of DASQBH010001351.1, read as the reverse complement.
CAGGATCGCCCGGCCGCCCACCCACAGCGCCAGCGCCATCCCCAGCCCGGCCAGCAGGCCCAGGGTGGGATAGAAGAGCCCCTGCGTGCGCGCCAGCTCCACGTTGCGGCGCATGGACTCGTGCGAGAGCGCGCGGAACCGCGCCGTCTGCGCCGCCTCCTGCCCGTACGCCTTGACGATGCGCTGCCCCGCCAGGTTCTCCTGCGCCATGGTCGACAGGACGCCCAGCTGCTCCTGGATCTTTTCGAAGCGGTCGTGGATCAGGTTGCCGAACCCCACCGTCACCGGCGGCAGCAGCAGGAGGGGGATGAGCGAGATGAGCGTCATCCAGGGATCGATCATCGCCATCCGCACGATGGCGAACAGGCCGAAGACGACCGTGTTGACCAGGTACATGTACGCCGGCCCCGCCACCATCCGCACCGCGGAGATGTCGTTGGTCGCGCGCGACATGATCTCGCCCGTGGGGTTGGAGGCGTAGAACCCCGCGTCCAGCCGCAGCAGGTGGGCAAAGAAGTCGTCGCGCAGGTCCAGCTCCACCTTGCGGCTGATGCCGTTCAGGATCTGCCGCATCCAGAACCGCCCCGCGCCCGCCACGACGGCCAGCAGGGCGGAGAACAGCGCGTAGCGGCCCACCAGCGCGCGGGTGGAGCCCGGCTCGGCCAGTGCATCGACCCCCGCCTTGACGAACTCCAGCGAGGCGACGTTCACCGCGTTGGACAGCACCACCGTCCCCAGCCCCACGGCGATGGCGCCGCGGTAGCGCCGCAGGTACGGCAAAAGTGCCTTGAGCTCTCGCATGTAGCAGGTCCCGCCCTTCGGTTGTAGCAGTGGGGCACGCCCGTTGCCCATTGAGTGTACTCAACCGGGGGGCGGCTCAGAAGGTGACAGTACCCCGCCCCCGACAGGAAAGCAAGCAACCATGCGGGTAAAGGAGCAGTTGATGATGCGTAGAAACCTGGCCCTGGCGCTCGCGCTGGCCCTGCCGGTGTCCTCTCTGTTGGTCGCTTGCGGCTCTGACGAGGACACTACCGACCGTGCCGCGCTGGAGCGCCAGGCCCTGGAGCGCGACCTGGACCTGGCCCTCAAGCCCGACACCACCCCCGAGGTGGCGCTGACGGACGTGGCGCTGGCCGGCGCGACGGGTGCGCCCCGCGTGGCCCCCGCCGCGGGGGAGCCGCAGACGCCCGCCCCCGCGCCAGCGCCGCAGCGTGCCGCCCCGCGCGAGTCCGCGCCCAGCCGTCCCGCCGAGCCGGCGGGCCCCAGCTACGTGACGCGCACGGCGCCCAGCGGCACCACC
>DASQBH010001350.1:0-2078 GCA_035635315.1 Longimicrobium sp. | reverse complement strand
TTTCCGCCGTTGGCAGCGGATCGGGGTCCCGCAGGTGCCAGGGGGTGTTGATGATCACCACCTGCGGCCCGCCGCGCAGCAGCAGCATCCCCTTGAGCAGGGTGGCGCGGTGGCTGTGCAGAAGGAAGTGGTACCAGCGCCGCTCCACCATCTCCGGGACGAACACGCCCACGTAGCGGCGCGGGTTCTCCTGGGCCAGGGTGCGCACGTACCGGAGCACGGGGTCGAAGAAACTCGCGGTACTCCGACGGAATCTCCACCAGCCGGGGCGGGGTGATGCCGGCTTCGCGAAAGGGCCGCTCCACGTAGTCGTGCCAGCGCGTCCGCAGCGGGTCCATGTTGGGCTCCTGCGTGAGCACGTGCAGCACGTGCACGTCCGGCGACATGCTGGCCGCCAGGCGCAGCGCCTTGCGCCCCACCCGGTCCAGCCGCTTGAGCGGCACCACGATCACCGGCGGGGGCGGCCGGTCCAGCTGCAGCGGCCCGTCCACCTCCACCTCGGCGTCGATGGACTCGTTCAGGCGGCGGATGCGCGAGAACAGGTAGACGAACGCCGGCACCACCAGCACCGCCAGCCACGCCCCCTCGGTGAACTTGGCCACCACGATCACCAGCAGCGTGGCGCCCGTGGCCACCGCCCCGCACGCGTTCAGCACCAGGCTGCGGCGCGCCGCGGCGGAGCCGTCGCCCACGCGGCGCCAGTGCGCCACCATCCCCGCCTGCGACAGGGTAAAGGCCAGGAACGCCCCCACGGCGAACAGGGGGATCAGCCGGTCCGTCACCCCCCCGAAGCCGATCAGCAGCACCCCCGCCAGCACGGCCAGGATCACGATTCCCTGCGAGTACACCAGCCTGCGGCCCAGGTGGGCGAACTCCGCCGGCAGGTAGTCGTCCAGCGCCAGCACCCGGCACAGGCGTGGAAAGTCCGCGAAGCTGGTGTTGGCCGAGAGCGCCAGTACGCAGACGACGGAGCCCAGGGTGACGTAGTACATGGCGCCCCGCCCCCACACCGCCCCCACCACCTGCGACAGGATGCTCTCGTACCCCGCCGTTCCCGGCCGCGTGGCCGCGATCCCGTAGGCGTTGCAGAGGAAGGCGATCCCCGCCAGCAGCATGATGAGGATGGCGATGATGGAGGTGAGGGTGCGCCGCGCCATCACCGTGCGGGGCTCTCGGAACACGGGGACGCCGTTGCTCACCGCTTCCACCCCCGTCATGGCCGTGCACCCGCTGGCGAATGCGTGCATCAGCAGCCACAGCCCCGCGGCCGTCTCCAGCGCGGGCCCCGGCGCGGGCGGCGGGCGTACGGGCACGGGGTCGCCGCCCGCCGCCAGCGTCCGCGCCACCCCCGCCACCATCGTGATCCCCAGGGTGACCACGAACAGGTAGGTGGGCACCATCCACAGCAGTCCCGCCTCGCGCACGCCGCGCAGGTTGACCGTGGCGATCACCACCAGCAGCGCCAGGCACAGCGGCAGCGTGTACGGCTGCAGCGTGGGAAAGGCGGAGATGATGGCGCCCGCGCCGGCGGAGATGGCCACCGCCACGTTCAGGATGTAGTCCACCGCCAGGGCGCTGGCCGCCAGCAGCCCGGCGCGGCGTCCCAGGTTCCTGGACGCCACGGAGTACGACCCGCCGCCGTCCGGGTACGCCGCGATGGTCTGACGGTACGACAGGTAGACGATGACGAGCAGGCTGATGATGACGGCGCTGAGCGGACCCATGTAGTGCACACCCAGGAGTCCCAGCGGCAGCAGCACCGTGAGCGCCGCCTCCGGCCCGTACGACGCCGAGGCCAGGGCGTCCAGCCCCAGCACCGGCACCCCGGCCAGCGGCCCGATCTTCTGCTCCTCGTGCTCGCTGGTGCGAAGCCGGCGTCCAAGCAGCATCCGGCGTAGTTTCACGACCTGTACGATCCCGGTTCACTATGTTCACTAGTGGGGCGCAAGCCGGGGGCCTGGAGCACCAACCATGCCCTCGCATGCCTCAGCACGCGGGCTGTCGGACTGGAGGCGGGAAGTGCGAGTCGAGGGGCCCTCACCCGCTCGCTTAGGCTCGCACCCTCTCCCGCAAGCTAC
>DASQBH010001349.1:0-2000 GCA_035635315.1 Longimicrobium sp. | reverse complement strand
ACGAGCATTCCGACGGTAGATTCCTCAGTCGCGCGCCTGAATCCCGGTTGACGAGGGCTTGGCGCGGCGCTCCTTCGGAATGACAGAAGGGAGTTTCTCCGAGCCGAGCCGGAGCGCGATCGAATTCTCCCCTCTCCGCGAGGAACGAGCGGGGAGGGGCTGGGGGAGGGGCCCCCCGCGGACGCAGTTCAATGCCGTTCGACGCACCCCGATCCCGCAGTTCAAACGCAGTTGCAGTTCATCCCCAGACGACACTCAAGGCACACACCGATGGCACGCATTCTGGTCGTTGACGACGAGGAAGGCATCCGGCGCGTCCTGCACCAGCTGTTCGAATACGAGGACCACGAGGTGCGCTCGGCGGGCGGCGGGGCAGAGGCCATCGCCATCCACCAGGAGTTCCACCCCGACGTCACCTTTCTGGACGTGAAGATGGCGCGGATGGACGGGCTGGAGGCGCTCACCCGCATCCGCGAGAACGACCCCACGGCCGTGGTCATCATGATCAGCGGCCACGGAACCATCGACACGGCCGTCGAAGCCACCCGCCGCGGCGCCTTCGACTTCCTGGAAAAGCCGCTGGACACGGACCGGCTGCTCGTCGTCCTGCGCAACGCGCTGCAGACGCAGGGGCTGGTGCAGGAGAACGCCCGCCTGCGCGGCGAGATCGAGAGCCGGCACCAGATCGTGGGCCGCAGCTTCGCGCTTCGCCAGGTGCTGGATCGGGTCGAAAAGGTGGCGCCCACGGACGCGCGCGTGCTGGTGACCGGCGAGAACGGCACGGGCAAGGAGCTGGTGGCGCGCGCCATCCACCGCCTGAGCCCCCGCGGCGACAAGGCGTTCATCGAGGTCAACTGCGCGGCCATCCCTTCGGAGCTCATCGAGAGCGAGCTCTTTGGCCACATGAAGGGCTCGTTCACGGGCGCGCACGAGGACCGCGCGGGCAAGTTCGAGCTGGCGGACGGCGGCACGCTGTTCCTGGACGAGATCGGCGACATGAGCCTGCAGGCGCAGGCCAAGGTGCTGCGCGCGCTGCAGGAGGGAATCGTGACGCGGGTGGGCGGCGCCAAGCCGATCCACGTGGACGTGCGGGTGCTGGCGGCCACCAACAAGGACCTGGAGGAAGAGATCAAGGGCGGCCGTTTTCGCGAGGACCTGTACTACCGCCTGAACGTGATTCCCCTGCACGTGCCGCCGCTGCGCGAGCGCCGCGAAGACATCGCCATGCTGGTGCGGCACTTTGTGGAGACGTACGCCCGCGAGGCCAACCTGCGTCCCAAGCCGTTTACCGACGAGGCGCTGGAGCGCATGCAGCGCATGGACTGGCCCGGCAACGTGCGCGAGCTGCGCAACACGGTGGAGCGGCTGCTGATCCTGGCCAGCGGCGCCACCGTTGCCGTGGACGACGTGGAACTGCTGGTGGGCGGGCGGATGAAGGGTGGCGGCCTTTCCGGCGACCTGCTGGGGTGCAACACCTTCGCGGAGTTCAAGGAGGCGGCCGAGCGCGCCTTCATCCTGCAGAAGCTGCGGGAGAACGATTGGAACGTCAGCGAGACGGCGCGCCTGCTCGACATGCCGCGATCGAACCTCTACAAGAAGATCGAGCGGTACGAGCTGGTGCGCGAAGGCTGATGCGTATCAGTTCGTTGGATGCTACTGGAATACCTCAATGGGCGACGATACTAATCGAGTGGGGATAGGACGCCTCTGGTGGGGAGCACTTATTGCGGGCGCGGTCGGCGGAATCGCCGCAAGCGCTCTCATCCTGCTGCTGACCCGAGCCCCTATTCTCACCTTTTTCGCACAGAAGAAAGACGCGTTTCAGGGTCTCCAGGCGCTCGCAACGGTTGTCGGACTTTTTGTGGCATCTGTATGGTTCCTTCGGCGCCGCGAGCTCTTTCCGAAAGCCAACCTCAGTTTACACATAACACATCGCGTGCTTAGCGGCGGCACTGTTTGGTTGCATGTGAATGCTACCATTGAGAATAAGGGTCAGGTCC
>DASQBH010001348.1:0-4937 GCA_035635315.1 Longimicrobium sp. | reverse complement strand
AATCGAATCGGGGCGCGTCCGCGTGGGAGACAACCTCGTGCTGCAAGGGGCGCTCGGACGGTTTTCTGTTCAGGTCACCGGCATCCAGAAGTTCCGCAAGGTGCTCACGGAGGCGGGCGCGGGATCTAAACCCGTGGGAATTGCGCTCTCTGGCATTGAGCAACACCAGATTCGTAACCGTGACCTTCTCGTCTCGGATGCATCGGTGCAGCGGCCGGAGCGGGCGGAGGGATCATGGTTGGACGCGATCCGAGCGTGGTTGCGGCGTTGATGTCCTCTTCGTCCAATTCCCACCGGAATCACCGCCATGTTCCAGGTGCAGGGCCTTGATCATGTGGCGCTCCTGGTGCGCGATGTAGAAGCTTCCGCGCGCTGGTACGGGGACGTGCTTGGACTGGAACGGCTCTACCACGACGTGTGGGGGTCCTTTCCGGCTGTCGTGGGCAAGGGCGGCACTGCCCTGGCCCTGTTCCCGGTGGCGAGCGCCACGCCGCATCCGCCGCCGGGGCGCGACACCATCTGCGTTCGGCACGTGGCGTTCCGTGTGGACCACGCCAACTTCACGGCAGCGCAACGTGACCTGGAGCGCCACGGGATTTCCTTCAGCTTCCAGGATCACCAGGCCGCACACTCCATCTACTTCCAGGATCCTGACGGCCACCAGCTCGAGATCACCACCTACGAGCTGCCGTCTCCCGGTCGCTAGCACCGCGGATCGGCGCCGCCTGGTCGCCTTCGCTGATGGCGGCGGATACGTCATTCCCGTGAAAACCCGCTGCTGGTTACACGCTGGCCACGGAGGAATTCGGCAGGACGCCGGACGCGGACGCCCGCCCACGCCACCGATCGCCCGGCGCCCGCACGTACTGCGTCCACACGTATCCCCACGGCAGCACCAGCGGAACGAGCACCACGCCGAACAGGCACTCCACCAGCGTGTCCGCCGTGGCGGCGTCCAGCTGGCCCGCCAGCCAGAGCGGGAGCCCGAACGAGAGCACCCAGATCACCTTCCACGTCAGCTCGATCAAGAGCACGGGCAGCATCTTGAGCGGATAGCGGATCCCCAGCAGCGCCGAGAGAAGCGTGATCGCGCCGAGCATGCTCCACACCACGCCCGTCATGCGCGCGGTGTCGGCGGGATGCTGGAGGATCAGGGGCCAGATCATGGATCCCATCCCCACCGCGATCAGCACGTACGCGGCGCGGAGGACGTTCAGGCGGAGCGTCGAGACCTGGTGCATGGTGCGACTCCTTCGAAGGTGTGGTGCGGTGATCAATCGTCGTCGTCGGGCGTGGGCGGCCCCGGGACGTACTCCAGCAGGTCTCCCGGCTGGCACTGCAGCGCCTCGCAAATCGCTTCCAGCGTCGAAAAGCGGATCGCGCGGGCCTTGCCGGTCTTGAGGATGGAGAGGTTCGCGAGCGTAATCCCCACGCGCTCGGAGAGCTCCGTCAGCGTCATGCGGCGCGCGTAGAGGATGTCGTCCAGCTTGACCGTGATCGGCATCGTCAGACCGTCCCCGCGAGGTCCTCGCGCATGCGCGCGCCCTGCTCGAACACGCGCGCGAGCACAAAGAGCAGCAGCACCGCGAGCCATCGCGTAACCGAGAGGCCCCAGTCGATGTCGAGCGGCGTCTGGTCCGTGGACGCGCCGGCCGCGACCGCGCCGATGGCCAGGTGCAGCAGCTCCAGCCCCAGCACCGCCCAGGCGATCCGCTGCAGGCGGCCGGCGTTCTCGATGATGAAGGGATCACCCTCGCCGACGGTGTGGACGATCGTGAGCAGCCGCGTGAGAACGACGTGGGCGACGGGCACGGCGGCGAGGCCGAGCACCATGATCACGCGCATCCCCAGGACGAATCGGGGGTTCCGATCGGGCGCGGGTACGCCGAGCGCGACCATGACCGGCCCCTCGGCCACCAGGGTGGCGATCAGCAGCGCAAGGATGCCGGCACCCATCAGCTGGTTGAGCCTGATCAGGACGCCCAGGAGCCTGCGAGTGAGGGTGAGGGCGTCGGGATTCGATCTGCGCATGGAAGCGTAAGGTTGAGAGAACGCGTCAATCACTTGTTGATTATCGATAACACATGCATCGATAATCGTCAACCCTCTTATCGTTAAACGCGTCGGCGCGCCGGCATCGCGTTTTCCGGTTCGTGGCGACAGGGGATCCGGTCGCGGGGTTCGGGACGGCGGCCGGTATCCCGCGCCCCCCGCCCGGCGCATGAATTCGCGGTTGGAAGACGCAATGTCCGCCTTCGCGGACGGGTTCATCTCGAGAGAGGGGGAATGGTGCGAAAACCCCCGGCTGCCGCTACCGATCCGTGTGCGACCGTCGGCAACGCTCCGCATCCCGCCGCTCGCACCGGACCCGTCGGCGAAGGCCGACATCGCGTTTTCCCAGCCGCGAATTCATTCGCCCGGGAGACGGCGGGTATCCCGCGCGCCCCGCCCGGCGAATGAATTCGCGGCTGGAAGACGCAATGTCCGCCTTCGCGGACGGGTTCATCTCGAGAGAGGGGGAATGATGCGATCCTCCGGCTGCCGCTACCGATCCGTGTGCGAACCGTCGGTAACGCTCGGCATCCCGCCGCTCGCACCGGACCCGTCGGCGCGCCGGCATCGCGTTTCCCGGTGCGTGGCGACGGGGGTCCGGTCGCAGGGTATCCCGCGCCCCCAGCCCGGCGAATGAATTCGCGGCTGGAAGATGCAATGTCCGCCTTCGCGGACGGGTTCATCTCGAGAGAGGGGGAATGGTGCGAAAACCCCCGGCTGCCGCTACCGATCGCGGGCGCGAGGAACTGACCGAGGCCCTCGATGGGCACACACACGAATTTCCTTGCGGGCCCAATCGAATCCCGCCTACTTGGGAGGGTGGTGAGGGGCGGAGGACTGAACGATCCGCGGAATCTTTCGGATAGCCCGTCCTTTCATCGCAACCGGGTTCGGGATGGATTTCAGTCACTGGCTAAACGAGGGATGGAATAATGACTACGAGAAAGATCGCGCTGGAAGAAGCCATCACCACGCCGTCGACGGCGGCGTACCTGCCCCTCACGCTGAAGAACGCGACCACGGACGAGGGCAAAGCCCAGCTGACCCGGGGGCTCGAGGACGACGACCTGCGGATCTCCACGATGGACGAGGCCGGCATCGACATCTTCGTGCTGTCGCAGACCAGCCCCGGTGTGCAGGCAGAAAAGGACGCCGGCGTCGCGGTGCAGCGGGCGCGCGAAGCGAACGACTTCATGCAGGGCCTCATCAAGCGGCACCCCGACCGCTACCGCGGGTTCGCGCACCTTCCGATGCAGGATGTGCAGGCGGCTCGCGACGAGCTGAAGCGGTGTGTAGAGGAACTCGGCTTTCTGGGCGCCATGATCAGCGGCAACACCAACGGCGTCTACCTGGACGACCCGTGCTACGACCCGTTCTGGGAACGCGTGGTGGAACTCGGGGTGCCGGTCTACATCCACCCGGCCGACCCCCACATCCAGCCGTACGTGCTCAACGGCTATCCCGTGATGCAGGGCGCGCTGTGGGGGTGGAGCACCGACAACTCCTCACACTTCCTGCGCCTGCTCTTCAGCGGCGTCTTCGACCGCTTTCCCGAGCTCACGATCATCCTGGGACACATGGGCGAGACGCTCCCGTACTTCCTGTGGCGCATCGACTCGCGCTATGCCACCACGAACAATTCGGCCGGCCTGAAGAAGGAGCATCCCTCGGACTACTTTCGCTCGAACCTCATCATCACCACGACCGGGGTGTGCCAGGATTCGTCGCTGCAGTGCGCGATCACGGAAATGGGGATCGACCGGGTGCTGTTCTCAGTCGACTACCCGTACGAGGACACCAGGCACTGCGCTGACTGGATCGAAAAAACTCCGGTCCTGGCAGACCAGGAACAGCGCGACAAGGTCTGCTACCGGAACGCCGAGCGGGTCCTGCGCCTGGGCGATTCTGCGTAGCCACGCGGGTAGGGGCGGGGAAGCGATTCGGAGCGGGTGGCGCCGCCCACCGAGCGGGATCAGAGGGTGGCGAGAAGGACCAGGGCGGAGAGGAGCAGGAGCTCGCCGTCGGCGACGACGTCGCAGAGAAAGTGCGGGTCGCCGCCGGCGGCGAGGGCGCGCAGGTACAGACAGGCGTAGACGGAGCTCGCGGCGAGCAGCGCGAAGAGCGGGCGCGCCCAGCCCAGCAGCGGCACCGCCAGGGTGGCGGCGGCGAGCGCCGCGTTGCCGGCGTGCAGCAGGCGCAGGGTGCGCGCGCGGCCCAGCGCCACCGGCACGGTGCGCAGCCCGTTGGCGCGGTCGCCGGCCTCGTCGCGCAGGTCAAAGACGAGCGTGTTGATCCACCAGCGGCCAAAGAGAAAGCCGCCCATGGCCGCGGCGGCCGGCCAGCGCGGCGCGGCACCGGCGGCCGCGATGGGGAGCAGCGTCGCGGTGCCGGCGAGCGTGGCGGCGACCCAGACGTTCTTGAGGACAAAGACCTCCTTGATCCGCGCGAAGCCCGCCCGCCGCGCGATCTTCGATGGGACGATGCGGAAGCTGTAGAGGAGGAGGGCGGCCAGCGGGAGGAGCGCGACGGCCACCGCCCACCCTCCCCGCGTGGCCGCGAGCGCCAGCGCGAGCGCGTAGGCGCCCAGCGAGGCGGCGCGCATCCGCCGCGCGTTGCGCCGGGAGAAGCGCGCCCGCTCGGGGTGCGTCAGGTCGTCGGCGTCCGCGTCCCCCGCGCGGTCCAGCGTGTAGACGGCGTAGAACACCAGCGCCACGACCAGCGGCGACACGGGCTCGGCCGGCAGCTCCTCCATCCCCTGCGCGACGAAGGTGATGGCGCCCATCGAGGTAGCCAGCAGCAGGTTCTCGCGCGCCAGCATCACCAGCAACGCGCGCAATGCTCCGGCGGCCCCGCGTGGTGCGGACGCCGCGCCCGGTGACTCTTCC
>DASQBH010001347.1:0-7032 GCA_035635315.1 Longimicrobium sp. | reverse complement strand
GGCGCCGCGGGGGGCGCGCGCAACCCCTGACGCGGCGCGGTTTTCGATTCCATCACGCGCGACCCCCGGCCCGGCGCCGGGGGTCGCGCGCATTCAGCACGTGGTCGCCATGGAGATGAAGGTCCTTTCGGATGAGGTCGCCGCCTGCCGCAGGTGCCCGCGGCTGGTGGAGTGGCGGGAGCGCGTAGGCGTGGAGAAGCGGCGCGCGTACCGCGACCAGGAGTACTGGGCGCGGCCGGTGCCCGCGTTCGGCGACCCGGCGGCGCGGCTGATGGTGCTGGGCCTGGCCCCGGCCGCGCACGGCGCCAACCGCACCGGCCGCCTGTTCACCGGCGACCGCAGCGGCGACTTTCTGTACGCGGCCATGCACCGCGCCGGCTACGCCTCGCAGGCCACGTCCACCGACCGCGCGGACGGCCTGGTGCTGCGCGACGCGTGGGTAACCGCCGCCGTGAAGTGCGCTCCGCCCGACAACAAGCCGCTGCCGGACGAGCGCGACGCCTGCGCGGGCTTCATCCACCGCGAGCTGGCGCTGCTTCCCGGCGTGCGCGCCATCGTGTGCCTGGGCGGGTTCGCGTACGAGGCGGCGGTGCGGCTTCTTCGCGGCGCCGGCTACACCCTGCCCCATCCGCTTCCGAAGTTCGGCCACGGCGTGCTGGTGCCGGTGCAGGACGGCCCCACGCTGGTGCTTTCGTATCACCCCAGCCAGCAGAACACCTTTACCGGCCGCCTGACCCCCGCCATGCTGGACGACGTCTTCGCCGCCGCGCGCACGGTGATCGAGGGTTGACCGCACGGGAGAGGGCCGTCGTTCGACGGGAGCCTTGATCCCGCGTGGCACAATCACTATCTTTATCGGACTGTTTGTAGGACTTCATCTTTTTCCCCGAGGTGTCGCCATGAAGAAGATCCGGCTGAATTTCGAGAAGCTGTCGGTCGCCTCCTTCGACGTCGGTCCGGGATCGGATGTCGGCACGATCGACAGCTTCGAGACCAACGACCGTAGCTGCTGGTCCTACTGCGGGCCGGACAACCAGCACACGGGTCCCACCACGCCGGATGCGGGCTGCTGATCCAGCATCACGCCAGATGCTCGGGAAGCGCGCCGCCCGGCCGTGTGCCGGGCGGCGCGCTTGCTCGTGGGTGGGGGGCGGGCCGCAGGCATACTCCCCTGTGCATCGCACTTTCGCTACACGGATGGATTGCGGGTTCCTGTGGTGGCGGCTAGGGTATGTACCATCCGCCGTACCCTCCTCCATCACCATCCCCGAGGCTTCCCATGCTGTCAGGATCCGTGCAGGCCGCCCCCGCGGGCGTAAAGGGCTTCGACGCCAACGTGACCATCACCTCCACCCAGGCGGACGCGTTCTGGGATGCGGGGTTCCGCTTTGCGCTGCGGTACGTGGGACGCACGCAGATGGCCTCGCACGACCTGACGGCGGACGAGGCGGCGATGCTGCTGGGCAAGGGGTTCGGGCTGATGCCCGTGCAGCACGTGCAGAGCGGAGAGTGGCTGGCCACGGGCGACCTGGGCACGGAGTACGGCGCCAACGCGGCAAAGTTCAGCCAGCAGATCGGCTTTCCGCCGGGAGTGAACGTGTGGCTGGACCTGGAGAGCGTGAGCACCAGGTCCGCGGCGGCGGACGTGATCGCGTACTGCAACAACTGGCATGCGCAGGTGGCGGGCGCCGGGTACGTGCCGGGCGTCTACATCGGGTGGCAGCCGGTCCTGACGGGCTCGCAGCTTTACTCATCGCTCAAGTTCCAGCACTACTGGGCCGCCTACAACGTGGACGGCGTCTCGAAGCCCAAGCCGCGCGGCTACCAGCTGGTGCAGTCCAGCGGCTCCGGCCACGTAGGCTCGCTGGACACCGACGTATACGACGTCAATACGACGCAGGTGGACGACAAGGGCGGCCAGGTGCTCTGGCTCAAGCAGTAGGTCGGGCGGGCAGGAGGGAGGCGAAGGCAACCAGGCGTTTGATCGGAGTGTGTGCGCGTCCGGCCTGCCGGGCGAATGAATTCGCGGCAACAACTACACAAAGTCCGCCTGCGCGGACTCGGCGGCCTGACCGTGTGCGGCGTCCCCGGGCGCCGGCGCGTCCGCAGCGGGCGCTCGGCCGGGATCGTCCGGAGCGAATGAATTCGCGGCAACAACGTCACACAGTCCGCCTGCGCGGACTCGGCGGCCCGGCTCTGTGCGGCGCTCCACGCACCTGCGCGTCCGCACCCGGATCCGGAGCCGCTCCCAATGGCGATCCGGCGGAAGCACACCGCCGCCTGTGCCGTTTATCCCCTCTTCCGCGCAGTTTGCGGGAGAGGGCAGGCGAGGAACGAGCCGGGTGAGGGTCCGAGCCGGGTGAGGGCCGAAACCCCATGCCGCGCAAGGGCGTACGATTGACAGGGCGGGGAGGCGCGTCTAGCTTCGAAAAGCGACAGAAGTTTCCTCCCTGCCCCGATCTCCATCCACCCGGGGACCCCGATTCCGTGAGCACCATCTTCTGGGTCAGCGCGCTGGCCGGCGGCGGCTTCATCCTGCTTCAATCCCTGATGGGGTTGATGGGGGCCGACGACGACCACGGCCACGCCTTTCACGCCGGTGACGGGCTGAACCTGCTGAGCCTGCGCGCGGTCGCCGCGGGGCTGTGCTTTTTTGGCCTTACCGGGCTGGCCGCGCTGGAGTGGGGGTTTCCCCGCGTGCTGGCGCTGCCCGCCGCCGCCGTGGCAGGCCTGGGCGCGGCGCTGGGCATTGCCTACGTGATGCGCGGGATGAAGCGGATGGAGAGCGACGGCGTGCTGCGGGTTGAAGGCGCCGTGGGCCACCCCGCCACCGTCTACCTGAGCATTCCCGGCGGACGCGGCGCGCCGGGCAAGGTGCACCTGTTTCTGCAGGGCCGCACCGTGGAGATGAACGCCGTGTCCCGCGATCCCCTTCCCACCGGCGCCTCGGTGGTGGTGGTGGACGTGGTGGACCCCGACACCCTGGAAGTCGCCCCCCAACCTCAGCTCGGAGCGGTTGCCGATGCCTACTGAGATCTCCCCCACGCTGCTGCTGGCCGGTGCCGCCGTACTGGCGGTGTTCTGGACGGCCATGTTCTTTGTCTCGCGCTACCGCCGCTGCCCGGCCAACAAGCTGCTGGTCATCAGCGGCCGGGTGTCGGGGGGCGAATCGGCCAAGTGCATCAGCGGCGGCGGTGCCATGGTGTGGCCGGTGATCCAGGAGTACGACTACCTGAGCCTGGAGCCGATCCAGATCGACATCCCGCTCAAGGACGCGCTCAGCTTCGAGAACATCCGCGTCAGCGTGCCCAGCGTGTTCACCGTGGCCATCGGCACCGAGCCGGCGGTGCGGCTCAACGCGGCGGTGCGCCTGCTCAAGCTGACCACCGAGCAGATCAAGCGGCAGGCGCAGGACATCATCTTCGGCCAGTTGCGCCAGGTGATCGCGTCCATGCGCATCGAGGAGATCAACCGCGACCGCGACTCGTTTCTGCACAACATCCAGACCTCGCTGGAGCCGGAGCTCAAGAAGCTGGGGCTGGTGCTGCTGAACGTGAACATCACCGACATCAACGACGAGTCGGGGTACATCGAGGCCATTGGCCGCAAGGCGGCGGCCGAGGCGGTGCAGAAGGCCCGCGGCGACGTGGCCGACCAGGAAAAGCTGGGCGAGGTGCGCGTGGCCGAGGCGGAGCGCGAGCGCGTGATCTCCGTCGCCAACGCCCACAAGTCGCGGGAGATCGGCATTCGCGAGGCGGAGCGCGAGCAGGCGGTGCGCGTGGCGGAGCTGGACAAGGAGCAGAAGGTGGGCGAGCAGACCGCCGCCTTCGAGCGCGAGATGGCCGTAAAGGACGCGGAGCAGCGCAAGCGCATCTCCGTGGCCGAGGCCGACGCCAAGGCCATCGCGGGCGAGGCGCAGTCGCAGGCGCAGATCGTGGCCACGCAGGCGCAGCTCAAGGTGCGCGAGGCGGAGGCGTACCAGGTGGCCGAGACGCGCAAGCGCGAGGCCGAGGCGGCGGTGCAGGAGGCGCAGAACCGCGCCATGGCCAAGGCCGCGCTGGCCGAGGCCGAGCGGGTGGAGGCGGAGCGCCGCGCCGCGCTGGAGGCGCCGGCCAAGGCCGAGAAGGCGCGCACCATCGTGGAGGCCGAGGCCGAGGCGGAAAAGCGCGTGCTGCACGCCCGGGCCGAGGCGGCGGCGATCTACGCCAAGCTGGAGGCCGAGGCCCGCGGCCAGTACGAGATGCTGGCCAAGAAGGCCGAGGGCCTCAAGATGATCGTCGACGCGGCCGGCGGCTCGCGCGAGGCGTTTCAGCTGCTGATGCTGGAGCACATGGACAACCTGGCCGAGACGGCGGCGCTGGCCATCAGCAACATCAAGCTGGACAAGGTGGTGGTCTGGGATTCCGGCAACGGTGCCTCGACGGGCAACTTCATCTCGGGCCTGGCGGGCGCCATGCCGCCCATGATGGACGTGATTCGCAACATCGGCGGGGTGGAGCTGCCGGCCATGTTCGGCAAGCTGGCCGAGGACGGCAACGTCACCGGCTCCGCCGACACCGTCGCCGTCCCCAAGATCGTCGGCGCCCCCGAGCCCGAGCCCGAGCCCGAGACGGCGTCGGCGGACTGATCACGGGCGGACGATCGGCCGGATCGGCGGAGCGGCAGATGACGAGCGGCGGCATCCCCTGCGGGGTGCCGCCGCTTCTCGTTCCTCCGGCGCGGCGCCGGCGCCG
Source organism: Longimicrobium sp. (assembly GCA_035635315.1). GTDB lineage: Bacteria > Gemmatimonadota > Gemmatimonadetes > Longimicrobiales > Longimicrobiaceae > Longimicrobium. The sequence goes on along the minus strand of DASQBH010001347.1, from coordinate 2,299 downwards.
CTACGGCCGCTCGCGGATCTCCACCTGCTTCTCGCGCCCCTGTATCGGCATCTCGCGTGGCTCCACCACCTCGCGCGGCAGGCGGGCGCGGTCCAGCCGCTCCACGGCCTTGGGGGCGAAGGACTGGCTGGTGCGGCCCATCACCTGGTGCCCGTAGCCGAACTCCAGAACACCGGCCGTGTCCGTGGCGGGGGCAAAGTAGCCCCGCAGGGCGGTGTGGTCCTCCGCGACCTCGGCGAACCAGCTTTCCTCCACCGTGCCGTCCTCGCGGATGATCCGTACGAACGGCTCCGGCGCGCGCAGGGGAAAGTAGCCGCCGCGGATCTCCACCCGCAGCAGCAGGTGCGGTCCGTCGTTGATCTCGCGGACCACCTCGCGCCCCGTCCAGCTGAACTCCGGCTGCCGCACGGCCGCTTCATGGGTCAGTGTCATGTCGTCACCTGTGCGTCAGAGGGTGAACTCGATGTCGTCGATGTCGATGTCGCCCGTCCCCTTCTCGGAGAAGACGAAGGAGAGCGTGGTCACGTCCGTCAGGTTCACCTGCGGCATCCCGGCGCAGACGATGGTGTACGAGGCCAGGGGGATGCGGATGGTGCACATGGCCGATTTGCTGAGCGAGTGGTCCGCCCGGTGGTCGGGAAAGGGCACCGTGCCGAACGGGCTGACCCGCACCTCGCGCAGGTTGTTGGCGCCGTCCTTTAGCCCCACCCGGAAGTTCTGCGCCTGGTTGAGCGGGTTGCCCACCCCGTCCACCACCTGGCTTACCCGGAAGCTCAGCGCCGTGTACGCGCTCACGTCCTTTTGCGCCGCCGGGATGGTAAACTCCAGCCGGTCGCCAAAGTTGTCCCAGCGCAGCCGCAGCCCGTTGTTGTCGTGGGGTGACTTGGGGTCGATTCCCGCCGCGGAAACGTGGTGGTGCAGCTTGCCCTCGTTGGGGTTGGCGGGCAGCCCCGTCTGTGAGACCGTGCCGCCGATGGTGCTGGCCTGCCAGTTGCCGCCGGCCTGGAAGTTGTCCACCACGCGCGTGGTGGTGTGGCGGTATTGCAGGTAGACCTCCGCCCCGGTGGACTCCACCGACCCTGGCTTCCACTCGCCGCTGAACATCCCCTCCCACTGCGGCTCGTTCTTCAGGTGCCAGCGGAAGAAGGCGTTCATGTACGCCGCGGTGATGGCCTTCTGCACCGCCGGGTTCAGCGCCGCCAGCAGGTCCGCCCCCCACGCGTCGTAGTTGGTGGTGATGAAGCCGTTATGCGTGGCTCGGTGGACGAAGGCCATGCTCTTCCTGGCCCCGCTGGCCCGGTCGTACAGCGCAAAACCGGTCATGGGGACGGTGTACCCCGACACCCAGATGCCGCCGTCGATGTCCCCGTCGCGCGAGCCGTAGAGCACGAAGTAGGGGGTAGCCCAGGCGCCGCCCAGCACCTCGCTGCCGTACTGGTCGGTGGGGGCCAGGGAGATGATGGCGTTCAGGTTGTATCCCAGCGCCATCTGCTGGTTCAGCCGTACGGCCTTGATCACCGCCTCGCCGCCGCGGCTGTGGCCCATGACGCCGATGTTGTTCTGCATCTTTACGCCGAACGCCGCCTGCAGCAGCGGCAGGTGCTGGAAGAGCATGTTGGCCCGCCCCAGCGCCCCCATCCCCCCGTTCAGGTGGATGCTGGCGGCGATGAAGCCGTTGCGGGCCAGGTGCTGCAGCAGCCAGTCGTAGCTGGTGTACGAGTGCCCGTTTCCGTGGATGATCACCACCACCGGATAGCTGGCCTGGGCGGCGCTGATCTGCGCCGGGCTGGTCACGCCGGCCACGTCCGCGGGAAAGAAGACGTTGGCGTTGCGGGGCACCGACGGGTTCCCGGAAATGAACATCCCCGGCGTGTGGTACTGGTTCAGCTCGTCCTGCACGTTCACGGCGGACTGCATGTAGCTCCAGCTTCCCACGTGCGTGAAGTTGCTCATGGTCCCGGGATCCTCCACCACGCGAAAGCCGGCGGTGAAGTAGCCGTCGATGATGTCCAGCGGGGTGTCGTACTGGTGGTCGGCCGCAAAGGCCATGGGGTCGCTGGTGTTGTTGCCAAAGTCGGCCACGATGTCGTACTGGCCGGGCTGCAGGGCGCCCGGCCACACCAGCACCGTGTTCATGTTCATGCACCCGGGCTGCAGCGTGTGCTTGAGCGTGGCAGGGTTGCCGCCCAGCACCGGCAGGTGCGCCAGCGAGTTGTCCACGTTCCACGTGGGCGCGTCCTTGCTCTGGATGACGTACAGCGCGCACCGCTTGCTCACGTTGGCGGGGTCCACGATCCCC
>DASQBH010001346.1:0-2211 GCA_035635315.1 Longimicrobium sp. | reverse complement strand
CCGCGCGCCGGGGATGAGGATGGTGGCCAGCATGGCCGTATAGCCCACGGTGCGCGGACGCTCGATCGCGGCCAGGATGCGGGCCGTGCGCACGCCCCCGGTGCGGGCGCGCTCGGTGGCGCGCAACTCGTCGAAGGCGCGGTTGCCGCCAAAGTAGCGCGACGCGTTGACGCGCTGGATGAGCCCGCCGCGGTGGTACGCCCGCACCACCGCTTTTTCGCCCGTGGGAAGGACGACGACGGGATGCGCCTCGCGCCCGCCGCCGAGTGTCTCGATGGCGGGGAGCGTTTTGTACTCCACCAGCAGGCGTGCGGAGTCTTCGTAGCCGCGGCGCACGAGCATGCGCGCGCCCTCGTGTTCCAGCGGAACGAAGTCCGCCAGGGCGTGCTCGCCCGCATAGGTTTTCCAGTCCATGGGGCTGCAAGGTGCGGGACGCGGGGCGGAGTGTCAAATACGCCGCCTGCGTCCGTCTGTCCCGGGCTTACGTCCGTGCCCAAAAAGAAGGCCTCACACAGAGTCAACAGAGTCAACGGAGCGCTCGTGCAGCCCGACGTACTCCGCGATTCATCCGATTGATTCATCCGCTCCTGGGAACATCGATGCGGCGTAAGGATCGATCCTCGCGCCAAAGCCTCACTCTGTTGACTCTGTTGACTCTGTGTGAGACCATGTTTTTTCCAGAGCTGGCCTGTGCATGATCGATGAGGTTCATGCGATCCGATGGTGAACGATGAAAAAGCGCGGCGGCGCGGGAGATCGATCTCCCGCGCCGCCGCGCCTGCATCCTCCGAAAAGGGCGCGGCTACTCGTTGCCGCGACCGCGATTGCCGTTGCGGCAGCGTCCGTTGCCGTTTCCGTTGCCGCGGCCCGCGTTGCAGCGAACCTCGTCGCGCTTGCCCTTGTTCTTGTTGCCCTCGATGCGCGCGCCGGTGCGGTCGTCGTACCCGTCGCCATTGCGGTCGATGACGGTTGGCCGCGGACTGCCCGGGTAGTAGATGGGATTACGTGAGTTGCCGGAGCAGGCGGCGGACGTCAGCAGAACGGCTACGGCTGCCGCTGCCAGGCGGGGGAAGTGCTTCATCTCGGTCTCTCCAGGTCGATCGTTGACCGCGAGCGCGGAGGGCCGCGCCCGCAGGCGTTCGCCATCCGTCCTCGCAAGTGCTGAGCCGGTAAGACGATTGGCGGTGCTTCGCGGTCACCGGTTGTCCCCCGCACTCGACACCGGCGGGGCGGCGGGGTAGTTTCGGGGCTCGCGAAACCCGTAGGAACGCCGAGCCGCCGGACGGAACCGTATGGACGCCCTGAAGCAGACCGACAACGACATCCACCGCCTGCTGGTGGCCGAGGCCGACCGGCAGGAGAACCAGCTGGAGATGATCGCCTCCGAGAACTTCGTCTCGCAGGCGGTGCTGCAGGCCATGGGCTCCGTGCTCACCAACAAGTACGCCGAAGGCTACCCCGGCAAGCGCTACTACGGCGGCTGCGAGGTGGTGGACGAGGTGGAGAAGCTGGCGCAGGAGCGGCTGCTGCGGCTGTTTGGCGCGGAGCACGCCAACGTGCAGCCGCACAGCGGGGCGCAGGCCAACATGGCCGTCTACTTCGCCCTGATGGAGCCCGGCGACACGCTGCTGGGGATGAACCTGTCGGAGGGCGGCCACCTTACGCACGGCTCGCCGGTGAACTTCAGCGGGCGGCTGTACAACGTGGTCGCGTACGGCGTGCGCCCCGACGACCACCGCATCGACTACGCGGCGCTGCGCGACCAGGCCATGCAGGTTCGGCCGAAGGTGATCGTCGCCGGGGCCAGCGCGTACCCGCGGCAGATCGACTTCGAGGTGTTCGGCGAGATCGCCAGGGAGTGCGGGGCGCGGCTGGTGGTCGACATGGCCCACATCGCGGGGCTGGTCGCGACCGGGCATCATCCCAACCCCGTGCCGTTCGCCGACGTGGTGACGTCCACCACGCACAAGACGCTGCGCGGTCCCCGCGGCGGGCTGATCCTGTCGACGGAGGAGCACGCCAAGGCGATCGACAAGCAGATCTTTCCGGGGATCCAGGGCGGCCCGCTGATGCACGTGATCGCCGCCAAGGCGGTGGCGTTCCGCGAGGCGCTGCAGCCGGCGTTCAAGGTGTACCAGCAGCAGATCGTGACCAACGCCCAGGCGCTGGCCGAGGCGCTGCAGAAGGCCGGGCTGCGGCTCTGCTCCGGCG
>DASQBH010001345.1:0-2745 GCA_035635315.1 Longimicrobium sp. | reverse complement strand
CCCGCGCCGGCGCCCGTCGGCGGCGCGCAACCCGGACCCCACGGCAACGCAGATGGCGGAGAAGCAGCCGCAGGACAACCCCACGCTGAACGTGGCGCAGCGCACGCGCACGGCCACCGAAGACGAGCGGCTGCTGCAGTCGCCGCAGGAGGCGCCGCAGGCGGACGACTTTACGCGCAGCGACCCGTGGCGGGTGTTCCGCATCATGGGCGAGTTCGTGGAGGGGTTCGACAACCTGGCGCGCATCGGGCCGGCGGTCACCATCTTCGGCTCGGCGCGCACGCCGGTGGACCACCCGCAGTACGCGGCGGCGCGGGAGATGGCGCGGCTGCTGGGGCAGGCGGGGTTCGGCATCATCACCGGCGGGGGGCCGGGGATCATGGAGGCGGCCAACCGCGGGGCAAAGGACGCGGGGGTGCTCTCCATCGGCTGCAACATCGAGCTGCCGTTCGAGCAGGGGATCAACCCCTACGTGGACGTGGCGATCAACTTCCGGTACTTCTTCGTCCGCAAGACGATGTTCGTAAAGTACGCGGAGGCGTTCGTCATCTTTCCCGGCGGCTTCGGCACGCTGGACGAGCTGTTCGAGGCCATGACGCTCATCCAGACGGGCAAGGTGCGCGACTTCCCCGTGGTGCTGATCGGCACGGAGTACTGGCGCGGCCTGGTCGACTGGATTCGCGACACGCTGCTGGCCGAGGGCAAGATCTCGCCCGACGACGTGGACCTGGTGACGGTGACGGATTCGCTGGACGAGGCGGTGCGGACGATCGTGGACTGCTACGAGCACAACTGCTCCACCACGGGCCGTCCCGATCACCGGCGCAAGACGAAGACGGTGGAAGTGCAGGCGGCAGAGACGCCCGCCACGACGTCGAACACCCCGGCGGATCCGGAGAAGGGCGACGCGCAGTAGCCCTCACCGGGGGCCCTCACCCGGCTCGTTCCTCGCCTGCCCTCTCCCACAAACTGCGTGGGAGAGGGGATACACGGCACGGGCGGTTGGGTGCGGTGTGCTTCGGAGGGTGCGGAGTCCGCCCCCTCCGCTCGCTCAGGCTCGCACCTCCCCCAAAACTGCTGGGGGAGGTTGGGTGGGGCTGGATCTGGTGCGATTCGGGCAGGCCGGCGCGAGGGGCGGGCGCCCCCCTCCCCGGCCCTCCCCCACAAACTGCGTGGGGGAGGGAGAACGGCAGAAAGCCCGTCGTAGCGGGATCGAATTCTCCCCTCTCCGTGAGGAACGAACGGGGAGGGGCCGGGGGAGGGGCACCCGGCGGGCGCCAGCTCGATCTCCTTCGACGAGCCCCGGATCCAGCGGTTTCAGCGTCCCTGGGCTCGACGAGAGTCCGACACACACGGTGGGAGACGAGCGGATGCCGGCTGCGGCACGGGTGGGGGACACCAGCACGCACGGGGGGACCATCGTGGGTCCCGGAAACGCGACGGTGCTGATCGGCGGGATGCCGGCGGCGGTCGCGGGGGACATGCACGTCTGCTCCCTCCCCCCCAACACCCACCAGCCCACCGCCAGCCCCTTTCCCACCGGCAGCACCACGGTGCTCATCGGCGGCATGCCCGCCATCCGCGCCACCGACACCTGCATCTGCGGCGCCATGGCGGCGGTGGGCGACCCCACCGTCATGATCGCCTGAACGGAGCCACGCGATGAGCGACACCGGCGAGTCCGTCAGCCAGACCTCCATCCTGGGAACGGGGTGGAGCTTTCCCCCCGAGTTCGCCCCCGTGGCGGGCGGGGTGCTGATGACGGCGGACGAGGACGACATCCACGCCAGCCTGCGCATCCTGTTCGGCACCGCGCTGGGCGAGCGCTTTCTCCGCCCGCGGTACGGGCTGGACATGCACGAAGTGCTGTTCGAGCCCATGAGCACCACGCTCAAGACCTACCTGGAAGACCGTATCCGCACCACGGTGCTCATCTACGAGCCGCGCATCCAGCCGCTCACGCTGGCGCTTGACACGTCGGGGCAGAACGAGGGACGGGTGACGCTCATCCTGGACTACCTGGTGCGCGCCACCAATACCCGCTTCAACCTGGTGTACCCGTTCTACGCCACCGACAGCAGCGAAGTGCGCGCCGCCTTCGAGAACGTGTGACGCGATGGCCGACCGCGAAATCGTCCAGAACCTGATCCTGGAACTGGGGCAGAGCCAGGGGGAGCGCACCCCCGGGGAGCTGGACGCGCACTTTGCCGACATCGACGAGCGCACGCCCGCCGACCTGTGGCGCTGGGCCGGCCGCTTTGCCCGGCTGGTGAACTTCCACCCCGCCGACTTTACCGGCGACGACGCCGACCTGCCGGACTGGAGCGCGCTCTTCGCCGGCACGGAGACGGAGCTGGACGCGTACCGCGCGCTCACCGCGCCGGGCACCCAGCCCCACGCGGCGCTCTTCATCGCCTTCCTGGAGCTGTTCCGCCGCCCGCAGGCGCTGGCCAACGAGATCACGGGCCGGCACCTGGACTTCTACTACCAGGACGTGCTGCGCCTGCGCCGCCGCGAGCCGGTGGCGGACCACGCGCACGTGGTGCTGGAGCTCAAGAAGGGCGCGGCGTCCGTGGAGATCGGCCCGGAGCACCTGTTCACGGCGGGGAAGGACGCGCTGGGGACGGAGCTGCTGTACGCGCCGGTGCGCACCTCCGTCATCGGCCCCGCCAGGGTGGAGTCGCTGCGGACGGTCTGCCGGGACCGCGCGGGGACGGTGCGGTTCGCGCCGATCGCCAACTCGGT
>DASQBH010001344.1:0-10182 GCA_035635315.1 Longimicrobium sp. | reverse complement strand
CACGTGGACGGCGAGGTCCACGGTCTTCAATCCCTCCGCCACCATGGCCGTGTCGGGCGACGCGCTGAGAAAGTTGCCGCCGATGGACATGAAGAAGCGGATGCGCCCCGCCGCCATCGCCTCGATGGCGTGGACGACGTCCAGCCCCGTCTCGCGCGGCGCGGAAAAGCCGAACTCCGCCTCCAGCCTGTCGATCCATGCGGGCGGGCGGTAGTCGATGCCCACGGTGCGGTCGCCCTGCACGTTGCTGTGGCCGCGCACGGGGCAGGGGCCGGCGCCGGGGCGGCCCACGTTGCCGCGCAGCAGCAGCAGGTTGCTGCAGGCGATGATGTTGTCCACCGCGTTCTCGTGCTGCGTGAGCCCCATGGCCCAGCACAGGATGGTCGCACGGGACTTGATGTAGACCTCCGACGCGGCGCGGATCTCGTTCTGCGTAAGCCCGCTCTGCTCCGTGATCTGCGTCCACGGGGTGGCGTCCAGGTCCGCGACCAGCTCCTCGTATCCCGTGCAGTGCGCGCGGATGAAGCCGTGGTCCACCACCCGGCCGCGGTCGCGGCGCTCGGCCTCCATCACCTGCTTCATGATCCCCTTGAGCACCGCCACGTCGCTCCCCGGCTTGGCCTGGAGGTAGACGGTGGCGATCTCCGTCCCCCGGTTCAGGAGCGTCGGCGCGACCTCCTGCGGGTGGACGAAGCTGACCAGCGCCCGCTCGCGCAGGGGGTTGATGACGACGATCTCCGCGCCGCGCCGCCGCGCCTCCTGCAGCACCGTCATCATCCGGGGATGGTTGGTCCCGGGGTTCTGCCCGATGATGAAGATGGCGTCGGCCTTCGTGAAATCATCCAGCTGCACCGCGCCTTTGCCGATGCCCATCGTCTGCTTGAGGCCCACGCCGCTGGACTCGTGGCAGAGGTTGGAGCAGTCGGGAAAGTTGTTGGTGCCGTACATCCGCCCGAACAGCTGGTACAGGAAGGCGGCCTCGTTGGAGGTGCGCCCCGACGTGTAGAACGCCGCGTCGTCGGGACTCGGCAGATCGCGGAGAAAGCCGCCGGCCTTGGCGAACGCCTCTTCCCAGGCGATCGGCTCGAAGTGGCGCTTGCCCTCGCGCAGGATCATGGGCTGGGCCACGCGGCCCTGCTGCTCCAGCCAGTAGTCGCTCTGCGCCGCCAGCTCGTCCACGCTGTGCCGCGCGAAGAACTCGGCGGCGACGCGCTTGCCGGTGGCCTCGGCCGCGACGGCCTTTGCGCCGTTCTCACAGAACTCGAAGTGCGACCGCTCCCCGGGCGCGCCCTCGGGCCAGGCGCAGCCGGGGCAGTCGATGCCCCCGTCCTGGTTCAGCACGCGCAGCGCGCTGACGCCGCTGACGACAGCCTTTTCGCGCGTGAGCTGCTTTGCGGTGCTCAGGAGGGCGGCCATGCCGCCGGCGGGCTTGTCGCCGGGGTCGGTGTGCGGCTGCGGACCGGACTTGCTGGACATCGTTCAAACCACTCGGGGGATGCGTAAACGCTTGCGTTGGAAGGTGTGTGGGCGGAGGGAGGGAGGCAAGGGGCGGGAGGGTGGTGAAGGGGTGAGGGGGTGAACGGGTGATGGGTGAGGCAGGCTCCACGGCTACGCCGGGGAGGCCCTCTCCCCCGCCGACTTCGCCGCTCGTTCCTCGCGGCTCGCGGCGACCCCTCCCCCAAACTGCGGGGGAGGGGTTGTTTACATGCACGGGAGTCGAGGAACGGACCAACCCCTCCCCCGGGGTTGGGGGAGGGGTCGACCGCCGTTGCGAGGAACGAGCGAAAGGCCGGTCGGGGGAGAGGGCCCCCGCGGATCGCGTTCACCCCTTCACCCGTTCATCCCCTCACCCGTTCACCTCACCGCTCCGCGTGAACCGGCTCATGCTCACCGTCTCGCCGTCGGCCAGCAGGCGGCGCAGGACCTCGCGGGCCTGCTCGCCATCGCCCAGGACGGCGTCGGCGAGGGCGCGTTCCAGCTCCTCGGCCAGCAGGGCGTGCTCGCGGCGCATCTGGCCGGCGCTCCACCCCAGGCGCACCCGCTGGTCGGCGTGCTTCCAGCTCAGCAGCCGCTGGATGTGCTCGCCGTCGCGAAGGAGCGCGGGGTCGCCGCCCTCCTCGTCCAGCGTCACCAGCATCTGCGCCAGGTCCATCAGGTAGGTGGCCAGGTGGTCCTCCACCTGCACCCGGCTCATCCGCTCGATCCCCGGTACGTCCAGCTCCGCCTGCAGCCGCTCGGCGAAGCGGCGCACCACCTCGTCCGCCACCTCCGCCAGCCGCCGCCCCAGCGCGCCCAGCCCCGGCACCGCGCCCGGCTCCGCCGGCCACGGCGAAGGCTCCGGGCGCGGTGCCGCGCCGCTGCGCGCGCCCGTCGTCGGCAGCCAGAGGGTAAAGCGCGAGCCCTGCCCGGGCGCGCTCTCCACCGTGAGCTCGCCCCCCATCAGCCGCGCCAGCCGGCGGCTGATGGCCAGCCCCAGGCCGGTGCCGCCTTCGCGCCGCGTGTGGCTGCCGTCCACCTGCATGAAGGGCTCGAACACGGCCTCCAGCTTGTCCGGCGGAATGCCGATCCCCGTGTCGGCCACCTCCACCGAGACCCACGCGCCCTGGCTCGCGTCGGGAAGGGTGGGCGGCGCGCCGCTGGCGCTGCACGTCACCGTGACCGATCCGCCGGGGTGGGTGAACTTGACGGCGTTGGAGAGCAGGTTCACCAGCACCTGGCTCACCCGGTCCTCGTCGCCCACGTAGACGTCGTCTTCCGGGCAGTCCCACTGCAGCGACAGGGCGATCCCCTTGGCGCGCGCCTGCGGCTCCACCTGCTCCATCGCCCGGTCGGCCGTGGCGCGCAGGGGGAGCGCCTCGCTGCGGACGTCCATCTCCCCCGCCTCGATCTTGGAGAGGTCGAGGACGTCGTTCACCAGCGAGAGCAGGTGGCGGCTGCTTCCCTGGATGCGCCCCACGTACTCCGCCTGCTTTTCCTCCAGCGCCCCGCCCAGCCCCATCTCCAGCAGCTCGGCGTACCCCATCACCGCGTTGATGGGGGTGCGGATCTCGTGGCTCACCGTGGCCAGGAACTGGCTCTTGGCGCGGCTGGCCGCCTGCGCGGCGCGAAAGAGGCGCGCGTTCTCCGCGGCCAGCGCGCCCCGCCGCGCCAGCTCCTCGGCCAGCCCCACCTCCGACTCGCGGTAGCGGATCCCCGGCTCGGTGCGGCAGAGGGTGAGGGCGCCCAGCACCCGGCCGCGCACGGCCAGCGGCACCACCATCCACGCCGTGGGCCGCAGCGCCTCCAGCGCGCCCCCGGTGGGGTCGGGGTCCTCTGACGGCGTGGGGCCGCCGGGGTGCCACTCCGCCCGCCCGGAGCGGAGCACGCGGGCCACGGCGCTGTCGCCGTCCGGGTCCAGCAGCGGCAGGGCGTCCAGGATGCGCTGCGCCGCGTCCTGCCCGTGCACCGCCGCCGTCTGCGGCGCCTCGCCCTTTTCCCCGCGCCACTGCACCAGCGCGAACTCCGCCAGGGTGGGCACGGCCAGCCCCGCCAGCTGGTCCAGCACCGTCTGCACGTCGAGCGTGGCGTTCAGCACGCCGCTGGCCAGGGCCAGGAACTCGGCACGGCGGGTGGCGCGCTCCGCCTCCTGCCGCGCGGCGTCGGCGCGGATGCGGCCGCGCTCCATCTCTTCCGACCGCCGCCGCTCCGTCACGTCGCGCAGGGTCACGACGAACGCGCCCGTGCCGTCCCACTGCACCGGCCGGGCGCGCAGCTCCACCGTGGCGGGCGGGCCGCCGCGGGGCACCACGTCGATCTCCGCCGTGTCGCCGTCCAGCAGGGGAAGGCCCAGGTCGGTGCCGACGAGCTCTTCCAGCGGGCGGCCGAAGAGCCGCGCCGCCGCCGGGTTTCCAAAGCGCACGCGGCCCTCCCCGTCCACGATCAGCAGACCGTCGGCGTTGAATTCGACCAGCGTGCGCAGGTCGGCGGCGTGCGCGGCGTCGCTCATCGCCTCATTCCGTCCGCACCTGCGCCCCTTCGCCCGCGTCTTCTTCCTCGTCCTCGGCGCGGCCGTGGGTGATGTTGCCGGAAAGGATGCCGCTGGTGCCGTGGAACGGCCGGCCCACGTGCATGCCGTCGCCCTCGATGGTGTATTCGCGGATGGTGGTGTCGTGCCGCGAGCCGCGCATCTTGAGCACCAGCATCCCCCGCCGCAGCTCGCCGTAGATCTCCACGTAGCGCAGCAGCAGGATGGTGTCCGTCAGCGTGCTGATGTGCTTCTCCGTGATGCTGTGCCCGCCCAGGATGCTGGGCGCCGTGGACGTGACCATCCCCGCGATCTCGCCGTGCTTGAGCAGCGAGGTAAGGCCCAGCATGAACTCGCGAAAGCTGCGCAGCGACGTTACCCGCTCCAGCGCGGAAAGGCTGTCCACCGCCACCCGCTGCGGCTTGAACTCCTCGATGGCCCAGCGCATCCGCAGCAGGTGGTCTTCAAGCGGCATGGCGTGGGGGTACACGGGGACGATGCGCAGCAGCCCGCTCCGCTCCATCCCGTCGAAGTCGTGCCCCCAGCTCTTTGCGTTGCGCATCAGCTGCTCGCGGCTCTCCTCGAAGGCGAACAGGATGCAGCGGTCGCCCTTGGCCACGCCGCCGGCGATGAAGTGCGTGACGGTGAGCGTTTTGCCCGTCCCCGTGGCGCCGGAAAGGAGGATGATGCTGTCGCGGAAGTAGCCGCCGCCCAGCATCTCGTCCAGCGCCGGGATCCCCGAGGTCACGCGGGTGGTGGACGAGCGCTGCGTGAGCTTCATCGCCGACAGCGGAAGGACGACGACGCCCCGCTCCGCGGCGATAGTAAAGGGAAACTCCCCGCGCTGGTGCGGCGTGCCGCGGAACTTGAGGATCTCCACCGTGCGCCGCCGCCGCTCGTCCTGCAGGGTGTTGCGCAGCAGGACCACGTTGTCGGCCACGAACTCCTCGATGCCGAACCGGCTCACCTCGCCGTAGTCGTCCAGCCGCTCCGCCGTCACCAGCGTGGTCGCGCCCAGCTCGCGCAGCGCGCGGGAGATGCGGTACAGCTCGCCACGCAGCTTTTCCGGGTTCGGCAGGCGCGAGAACAGCGCGTTCACGGAGTCGATGGAGACGCGCGTGGCCCCGCTCTGCCGCACCGCGCGGGTGATGCGGGCCAGCAGGGCGCCAAGGTCGAACTCGCCGACCACGTCCAGCGCTTCCTCGTCGGGCGAGCCGTCCACGTACGTCCACGCGCCCGACGCCTCCCACGCGGGGACGTCCCACCCCAGGCTCATCAGGTTGCGCGACAGCTCCTCGGGGCTCTCCTCGAAGGTGATGAAGACGCCCTTTTCGCCCGTGCGGACGCCCTCTGCCAGGAACTGCGCCGCAAAGATGGTCTTGCCGCTCCCCGCCGTGCCGCCGACGAGCGTGGTGCGCCCCGCCGGCAGCCCGCCCTCGGCGATGACGTCGAACCCCTCGATCCCCGTGGGGAGCTTGGGGAACAGCTTGATCGCGCGGTCCGCGACCGTGGTCTCGGTCATCGTGTGGCTTGGGTGGGGGTGGGGCCTGGCGCCGAAAGGCCCAGTGCCTCGGCGACGCGGGCGCGGTCGCCCAGGTCGCCCACCACGCGCCGCGCGGGGCCGGGGGCCTGGCGCAGCAGCGTGGGTGTAAGGAGCACGCGGTCGGCTTCGGCGCGCTCGGGGTCCTGGGCCACGTCCACCACCGTGGCCTCCACGCTCTCCCCCACGCCCCCGTCCGCCAGCCAGGCGACGGTGGCCCGGGCGGACCGGCTGCGGGGCGTGTCGCCCGCCACGTATAGAACCAGTCGTACGCTCATGGGGTCGTGCGGAGGAAGCGGCGATTTCGCAGCCTTATGCAAACTATCTGCCGCAGGCAACGGTAAGGCGGGTCCTGGGAAAAACCCGTGGCTGCGAAGGATGCGAAGGCGCGGCGGGGGGTGTGTCTTCGAAAGGGTTCCGGGCGAGCGGCGGGCGCCCCCTCCCCGGCCCTCCCCCACAAACTGCGTGGGGGAGGGGAGGTGCGTCGCACCTTGCCGAAGCGGGATCGAAGTTCAACCTCCCCCAGGGGTTTTGGGGGGAGGTGGGCGAGGTTTACGAGCCCGGAGGGGGCGGACTCAGGACCTTCTGAAGCGCAATCGAATTCTCCCCTCTCCGCGAGGAACGAGCGGGAGGGGCCGGGGGAGGGGCACCCTGCGCCATCGCCGGTACGGGGGATGCGCTGGGCCGCTCGCGCAATCCGCCACGCCCGGAGCCGATGTCCAGAGCCACGTTTCTCCTTCTGCTGATCGCCATCGCCGCGTCCGCTGTCCTTGCGTCTGCGCAGGAGCCGGCCGTGCTGCGCGGGCGCGTGGTGGCGGCGGACGGGGGGCGGGCGGACGGCCTGCGCGCGTTCGTCCGCTGGCGCGCGGCGGGCGACACCGTGGTGCGGGTGGATTCCGTCGCGGTGGACTCGGCGGGGCGGTTCGCGCTGCCGCTGCCGGCGGGCGCGGCGGATTCGCTGCAGCTGATCGTGGACGCGGCGGACCGGGCCGGGCGCGTGTACCACCCGGCGCTGGCGCGCATCCACCGGCGCGACGCGCAGGCGGAGCAGGGATTCGTGCTGGTGCCGCGGACGTGGACGATCGCCGCGGGGCTCTACGCGGGCCAGGTGGTGGCCATCAGCCCGCACGCGGCGCGCACGCCCGTGTGCCCGCGGTGCAGCGTGTTCTGGGTGCCCATGCAGGTGCAGGGACAGCAGGAGGCGCGCTTTCAGGGATGGCCCGCCTCGCGCTTTCCGCTGCGGGTGGGCTTTGACCGCGAGCACTCCGTCCCCGCCGGCGCCGCGCCGGATTCCGCGGCGTTCTGGCGCGGGGTGGAGAGCGTGGAAGAGGCGTTCGGGATGGACCTGTTCCGCCCCGTGCGCTACACGCAGACCCTGGCGCAGGGGCTGGAGGAGGACGGGCCCGACGACGTGGTGCTGGTCTTGATCGACCCCAGCCTTCCGGTGGCGGGGCTCACCATGGTGCTGGGTCGGCGCGGGATCGTGGAATACGCCGCCGTCAGCCTGCAGCGGCGCGACGTGGTGCGCACCGGCTACGGCACCCAGCTGGTGGGGCACGAGATGATGCACGCGCTGGGCTTTGGCCACACCTGCTCGTGGCCCTCCGTGAGCGCGGACCTGCAGCGCTGCCCCCAGAAGCGCACCTCCGCGCCCTCGCCCGAAGACGTGGCGCACGCGCAGGTGCTCTATCGCGTGCGCGACCTGCAGCGCGGCGGCGACCTGCGCTGGGGCCTGGACGCCGCCGTCGCCGGCGAGCGCGTGCTGGTGCTCGGCATCCCCGCGGACGATCCGTAGGAGATACGGACATGCTCTGGAGCGAGCGGAGGCGCCCCCCTCCCCGGCCCTCCCCCACAAACTGCGCCAAACTGCGCGGGGGAGGGAGGTGCGTCGCACCTTGCCGAAGCGGGATCGAAGTTCAACCTCCCCCAGGGGTTTTTGGGGGAGGTGGGCGAGGTTTACGAGCCCGGAGGGGGCGGACTCAGGACCTTCCGGAACGCGATCGAATTCTCCCCTCTCCGTGAGGAACGAACGGGGAGGGGCCGGGGGAGGGGCACCCCGCGGACGCAGCTCGATGCCTGTCGATCCGCCGAAATCCCGCGCTCGAGCGATACCTGTTTGTTGCTGTTTCCCTGAGGTCATCCCCAACTGATACGTCAAAACGGCACAGGGCGGTGTGATTCCTGCAAAGCCCTGACGCCCCGCTACAGATGGCGGGGATGTAGATCATTTCAGGAAATGGAGATGGCCTTTACCGTTCCACGTGTTTCGTACGAGTACGTAATGCCCGCTCCGCGCGTCGTGGACCCGCGGATCACGGCATTGATGCGCACCTTTACCCTTCCGCCTGGACAGGGTGATCCACCGAGCACGCTGGTGATCGCCGCGCATCCGGACGACGAGACGATCGGCGTGGGCGGGATGTTTCCGCGGCTGGACGGGTCGCTCACCATCCTGCACGTGACCGACGGGGCCCCGCGCCACCGGCGGCAGTGGGGGCGGCAGGAGTTCGCCACGTGGGACGACTACGCCCGCCAGCGGCTGCACGAGGTGGAGTGCGCGCTACGGGTGGCGGGGCTGGATCCATCCATCTGCCGGCGGATGGAGGTGATGGACAGCGAGGTGTCGCTCAACCTGGTGCCCGCCACCCGCCGACTGATGGAGATCTTCGACGACCTGCGACCCGAGGTGGTGATCACCCACCCGTACGAGGGCGGCCACACCGACCACGACGCCACCGCCTTTGCCGTGCGCGCCGCGTGCACACTGCTGGCGCGCGACGGCGGCCCGGCGCCGGCGATCACGGAGTTCACCTCGTATCACAACGAGGGCGGCGACAAGGTGGTGAACCGCTTTCTCCCCTTCGACGGCGCGCCCGTGACGGACGTGGCGCTGTCGGCGGAGGAAAAGGACATGAAGCGGCGCATGTACGACTGCTTCTACACCCAGTGCGGCGTGCTGCGCGACATGCCCGTGCGCGTGGAGCGCTTTCGCCCCGCGCCGCGCTACGACTTTACCCAGGCCCCGCACGCGGGCCGATTGCGCTACGAGCGCTATCCGCTGGGCATCCGGGGCAAGCACTGGCGCGCGCTGGCCGCCGACGCCATGGAGCTCCTGGGCCTGGACCGCCGCCGGTAGAGCACGCCGCACGGAACGTCAGCGTCGCCGGGTGAACGAAGCCGCAGACTGGACCCTGTCATCCTGAGGCCCGGCCACACCGCACCGGCTTCCCGCGCGAGTGGTTGCAGCCGAAGGATCTACTCTCCGACTGCTCGAACGCGGACGCGGCAGCCCGCGCCATACTTGCGGGCGCCGCGAGTCCGGACAGCCTCCTGCCTTCCCGCGCCGCCAGGCCGGCTTCGTCGCGCCACGCCAGACGCTCTGTCTGACGATGTCGCGGCCGCGGGTGCGGTGCGGAGCTGCCGCGTCTGCCCTCCAGCGAGCCGAAAGTAGATCCTTCGGCCCTGCAACGGGTCGTGGTACGGAAGGTTCGAAGTGGCCGGGTCTCAGGATGACACTCTCCTGCGTTTGACGAAGCCGAAGCCCCGCGCAGTTTGCGGGGCTTTCCGCTTATGTTGCGGCGGCTTCAGCCGCTCCCGCGAGGCGGCCGGGCGCCGTTGCCCGCACCTCTCCGGATGCGTAGGTTGTGCGCCGCGAAACACGCCGATGGGCCCACTTTCGCACTCTCGCACCTTCGCACTTTCGCACTCCCGATGGCCGAATACAGCAACGTCACCCTCGAAGTCCAGGACCGCATCGCCACGCTGTCCGTGAACCGTCCGGACAAGCTGAACGCTCTCAACGAGCAGACCATCCGCGAGCTGGGCCAGGCGATGGACGAGATCGCCCGGCGCGACGACGTGGGCGGCGTGATCCTGACGGGCGTGGGCGAAAAGGCGTTCGTGGCCGGCGCCGACATCGCCGAGCTGGCGAAGATGGGCCCCGTGGACGGCATCGAGGTGAGCCGGCTGGGGCAGCGCGTGTTCCGCCAGATCGAGCTTTCGCGCAAGCCGGTGATCGCCGCGGTGAACGGCTTTGCGCTGGGCGGCGGGTGCGAGCTGGCGCTGGCCTGCCACCTTCGCATCGCCGGCGAGAACGCGCAGTTCGGGCTGCCGGAGGTAAAGCTGGGCATCATCCCCGGCTACGGCGGCACCCTGCGCCTGCCGCGCATCGTGGGCAAGGGCCGCGCGCTGGAGCTCATGCTGACGGCGCAGTTCGTCAAGGCGGACGAGGCCTATCGCATCGGCCTGGTCAACAAGGTGGTCCGCAAGCCCGAAGCGGCCGAGGGGCAGGAGGCGCCGAGCGCCAAGGACGCCCTGATCGCCGAGGCGCGGGCGATGATGCAGGTGATCCTGGCCAACGGCCCCATCGCCGTGGGGCTGGCCATCGAGTGCACCACGCGGGGGATGGAGATGTCGGTGGACGACGGCCTGGCGATGGAGAGCAACCTGTTCGGCCTGCTCGCCGCCACCGAGGACATGCGCGAGGGAATGAACGCGTTCCTCGAGAAGCGGAAGGCCGCCTTCAAGGGCCGCTGATGGACGCCCGGGGATGGGCGCGCTGTTCCCAAACGCCGATCCCCGGCGGCGCTGATGCAGCTGGAGCCCTCCGCGACGCGCCGTCGGCTGCTGCTGACCTCCC
>DASQBH010001343.1:0-15681 GCA_035635315.1 Longimicrobium sp. | reverse complement strand
GTACATCAAGGGTATCCCGGCGGCCTACGTAACGCTGCTCAGTGACCGAATCCAGCTGGGTCCGAAAGAGAAGCCGAAGGGCGTCACCTACCAGTTCGTGCCGGCAATGAAGGTGGGGCAGCTGGCGGTGGACCGGAGATTCGTTGGACAGGGGCTTGGCAGGTACCTCGTTGGGTTCGTTGTTCAACTCGCGATCCAGTTCCGTGCGGTGATCGGCTGCCGGTACGTCACGCTGGACGCGGAGCCGGAACTGATCGGCTGGTACGAATCGCAGGGCTTCAAGCGGAACATCGAGGAGCAGCGATTTCGTCTTGCGCTGGCTGAAGCACGGAGTCGCACCATCGATGAACTGGCTGTGAGCATGCGGTTCGATCTTCGCGACGCTCGGAGCGAGCCTCCCTCCACCTCGTGATGGCGCCGGGATCGACAGAAAAACGAGCCCCGCCGGATGCACCGGGGGGCTCGTTCGCTACGTCATCCGATCGGATCAGCTGCCGGCTTGGGGCTCCACGATCTCCGGTTGCAGTTTGCAACGTGGCTCGGGATTCCGCATCGACGTGGCACCGGCGCAGACGGTCTGAGATGACGGAAAATCACTGGGCAAGGCGTTGCAGGATAATGAGTTTCCTCTTTAGGTGGATCGTGCCCGCTTAACGGGAACATGCATTGCCTTGATATCATCTCGCCCACATCGACAGATCATGCGTCGCGGTGGGAACAATAGCGTGTTGCTGCTCAGGGCAAAGTCATCGAAAGGTGGCGGCGCAGAGCTACGGGGCTAAAGTGGGGAAACCCGCCATGCTCGCCGGGCTGCCAGCAAACCAGTCGGTCCTCACGGGCCGGCTGAAATGCCGGCAGCCCTTTGTGTTGCCGGGCGGCATGTGAACCGGGAGATAACAATGACCAGCCCCTACAGGCCGTCTCGCCGGAAAAAGGCAGCGCGTTCAGTGTGGACTGATCTGATCGGTGCCGCCGTGACCCTCGGTGTCGCGTACGCGCCTTACATGGGAAGAATCTTGCTCGGCTTTGCGGTTGTCATCGCAGCGATGACGGGAAATCCGTTGCCGGGTGAGGGAGCGTTGGAGAAGATTGCAAACTCCTACACTCAAGACGACCCTGACGCACACGGACAGCTACGCAGGCCAGCCACCTCGGCGAGTGACGCGCAGTCCGAACAGAAGGTCGAGGACTCCGCCGTAGGCGCTTTACCGCCGTAAGCGGGGACTCAATCAGGGCTGTCAGGTGAGACAGGCTGCCTGTGCGACCGCCTCGAAGAACCTGCATCCGTTGCGGAAACTCATCTCAATCATATCACGTGGGTTTCGACGGTAATGTCTACGCAAACGAGCCCCGCCGGATGCACCGGCGGGGCTCGTTGGCTACGTCATCCAATCGGATCAGCTGCCGGCTTGGGGCTCCACGATCTCCACGTCGCCGCCGCCGCGCTTCATCCGCAGCTTTACCGGCTGGCCCTGGCGGTAGCGCTGGAACTGGTCGGCGGTCACCTCTTCCTCGTACGTCTTGCCGTCATCGTCCGTAAAGCGCAGCACGTAGCGCTGGATGCGCGCGCCCTCGCGCTCGTTGCGGCCGATGGTCACCGCGGGCCAGGTGGGTTCCTTCGCCCCGTCGCCGCGCGCCCAGGCGGTGTCGTCGGGGAGCCACTTCTCGATCTCGTACGCGTACCTGGTATCGTAGATCGGCTCGCGGCGGTAGACGGGGTCCTGGTACGTCTCCTGGCGATAGTTGGTCTCGTACACCGGCTCGGTGCAGGTCACGTCCTCGAAGTACCCGTTCCCCATGTCGCGCTGGCCGCAGGTGTAGGTGCGCGTTCCCGACTGCACCCGCTCGGAGACCTGCCGCGTCTTGGTCTCGTAGTGGTCCAGCACCTGGCGGTAGTCGCGGATGGCGCGGTAGCTGCGCTTCTGCCGCCCGCCCTGGGGCACGGACCAGTCCTCCTCCTGCACGGTGCGGTACTCCTGCACCTCGATGGCGCGCGACCAGTCCTTGGCCGCCACCGTGGCCGTGACCTCTTTGGGCCCGTTCCACCAGACCAGCCCGCCGACGATGGCGACCAGCGCGGCGGGACCCTTCCACCCGCGCCGACGCTTCGGCGGCGTGGCGGCCAGGGTGCGGACGGGCTCCTGCGCCGGCTCATCGAAGCGGTGCTCGTGCGTCTGCTGCGTGGGGCTGCTGCCGCGCTCGGCACCGCAGCCGGGGCAGCGGTCCATGCCGGCCCGCGCGCTCACGCCGCAGTGCTCGCAGATCCAGTCGGCGCCGGCGCGGGCCTCGGCCAAGCGCGCGGCGTCGGTCACCTCGGCGGCATCGTCCGGCAGGTAGAACTTGATTCCTTCCGGGCGGCGGTTGCCGCAGCCGGAACACGACAGCTCGCGTCCAAGAAGCCCCTTGTTGCCACAGGTGGGACAGTCCCAGCGGCCTTCGCGAATCGCCATCTCAGGGCCCAGCAGAGGGGGAACGGATGGATGCGCCGCGCCGGAGCGGCGCGGGCAGGGTGCAGAAACGTGGAGATGCTGTAAGATGTTTCATCGCCGCGCGTTTGCCAAGCGGGGGGAACGCCCGCGCGGCTGTGGTGTTCCTCTCCGCGTCCCCGTCCGCACCCGCATCCGCGCCCAGCCATGGCCATCCCCCGCAAAGACTACGAGCGACAGATCGCCGAGCGCATCGAGGCCGAAGAGGCGTCGCGGCGCGAGGAGCGGCGCTACTGGATCATCACGCTGCTCGTCTGCCTGCTCTGGTGCGCGTTCGGCGCGTTCATCACCGGGCTGGGGTTCGCGCTGGTGCTGGACGCGGAGACGGCCAACGTGCTGATCGATTCGGGGCAGGGGATCGCCGCGGGCGGCGTGCTGCTCACCGTCTCCTACGCCGGCTACGTGCGGCAGAAGCGGGGGCTGGAGTGACGGACGCCGTCCGCGTCCGGGTGGCGACGGAGGAGGATCTGCCGGCGATCCGCGACCTGATTCCGCGGTCCGTCCGGGGCCTGAGCGCCGGCTACTACACGCCGCGGGAGATCGAGAGCAGCATTCGCTACGTCTTTGGCCCCGACACGCAGCTCATCGCGGACGGCACCTACTTCGTCGCGGAGCGCGGCGACGCGGTGGCGGGGTGCGGCGGATGGAGCGCGCGCCGCACGCTGTACGGCGGCGACCAGGCCAAGGACGCGGACGATCCGCGGCTGGACCCGGCCACGGAGCCCGCGCGCATCCGCGCCTTTTTCGTCCACCCGGACCACGCCCGCCGCGGCGTCGCCTCCGCCATCTACGACGCCTGCGTGGCCGCCGCGCGGACCGCCGGCTTTCGCTCGCTGGAGCTGATGGCCACGCTCCCCGGCGAGCCGCTGTACCGCACCTTCGGCTTTCACCCCGTGGAGCAGGTGGAATCCATCCTTCCCGACGGCGTCCCCATCCGCTTCGTCCGCATGGCGCGCGAGATCTGACCAACAGATCTCACGCGGAGCCGCGGAGAAAAAGACGAGACGCGGATGAGGGCATCATCCGCGACTCTCTTTTCCTCCGCGCCTCCGCGTGAAACCCGCCTCAGTCCGGGGCCTGCACGATCATCGGGGGGTGGGGCGCATCCACCGGGATCGCGTTCCCATCCACCCCGCCGCCCACGTACTCCTCGCGGTACATCTTCAACAGCTCGAAGAAGTAGGCGATGGCCAGCGGGCCCAGCAGCACGCCCAGCAGCCCGAAGAGCTTGAGCCCCGCAAAGGCGCCCACCAGCGTGGCCAGGGGGTGGATGTTGGACACCTTCTTGAACACCACCATGCGGACGATGTTGTCCACGCTCCCCGCGGCCAGGCCCACCAGCCCCAGCACCAGCATGGCGCCCCACCGCCCGTCCATCCCCAGCACCACCATCCCGGGGATCCACACCAGCGCGCTTCCCAGCATCGGCAGCACCGACACCAGGCCGGTGATCACCCCCCAGAACGCCGCCGCACGAAGCCCCAGCGCCCAGAACGTCACGCCCACCATGGTCCCCTGCACCAGCGCCGTGAGCGCCGTCCCCACCAGCGTGGCCTGGGTGACGCTGAAAAAGCGGGCGCGCAGCGCGTCGGCGTTGCGGTCGGAAAAAGGGACGTAGTCGCGCACGCCGCGCCACACCGCCTCCGCGTTCAGCAGCAGGGAGTACAGGCCGAAGAAGGCGATCACCAGGCTGAGCAGGCCGCGCGTGGCGCCGCCGAAGAAGCCGATGGCCTGCTCCGACACCCACGCCGCCGCCGTCCCCCCCGCCGCCGCCAGCTGCGCCCCCACGTCCATCCCGCCGATGCGCAGCGACGTGATGCGGTCCGCGTTGGCGCGCAGCATGGCGATGGTGTCGGGCGCCTCGGCCACGATCACGCTCACCATCACCCCCAGCGGAAGCAACACCAGCACCAGTGCGATGGTAACAACGATGATGGCCGACACCCGCGGGGGGATGCGCTGCGCGAGCCGGCGGTGCGCGGGGGCGCAGATCACGTACAGAACCACGATCCCCAGCAGCCCGGTGGCAAAGGGCACCAGCGCAAGGGCGATGGCAATGCCCAGCAGGGCCACCAGAAAGCCGGCGCGCTGCCGGCGGGTATCGAGAAACGCCATGTGGAGCGGGGTGATGGATGCGGGAAACGGACGGCTTGGCGGATGGCGGCGTGCGAATGATACACGCCTACGCCGTTCGCCGCCACGCGGTTTCGGGCGGCGTCCTAATCCTGCGCTAACGCTTTGGGGTTCTGCGGGTTAGGCGATTCCGTTATACTCGATGCGTTCCCCTGACAGAACCTTCACGCCTCCATCGACCGTACAGCATTGTGCTGCATGGACTTGCGATGCGCGCGGACGAACGTCGGGCACGAGATGATCGAGTGCGGCGGCAGAGCTTGCCGCGGGCGCTGTGAAAGGGATGGGTGGACGGCATGGTCTACGAAAACGAGCACGAGCAGTGGATGCGCAGGCGCCGCCTGGCCGCCATCCTGGCTCTGGTTACGACGGGCGCGGGGATCGGCGTGGCGCAGCGCGACGCCGGCCGCACCACGCTGGACGCGGTGCAGGCCGTCGCCCCGTCGCCATCCAATGCCGCTGCCACGGTTGCAGTTGCGATCGTGGAGACGAAGGAGGAGCGCACGGCGCGGCTGGAGCGCGAAAAGCTGGCGCAGGCCGAGCGCCTGGTGCAGGCGGAGATCCGCCGCGGCGCCTTTCCCGGCGCCGCGCTGGCCGCCGGCCGTGGGGCGCACATGGAGTTGCTTACGGGGATCGGCAACGCGGAGTGGGGCAAGCACGAGGTGGACGCCGAGCGCACCATCTACGACATCGCCTCGCTCACCAAGGTCGTCGCCACCACCTCGGCGGTGATGCTGCTGGTGCAGGACGGCAAGCTGGCGCTGGACGTGCCGGTCAAGCGCTACCTGCCGGAGTTCAGCGGCGGGGCGAAGGACCGCGTCACCATCCGCCACCTGCTTGCGCACACCAGCGGGCTTCCCGCGGGCGCGGGCGCGCCGGGAACGCCGTCGCAGGCGCTGCGGGCGCTCATCCGCACGCCGCTGGAGAACGCGCCGGGGGCGAAGATGGTGTACAGCGACGTGGGCTTCGTGATCCTGTACGCGGCGGCGCAGCGGGTCGCGGGCGAGCCGGTGGACGAGATGCTGGAGCGCCGCCTCTTTCAGCCGCTGGGGATGATCTCCACCGGCTACAACCCCGGCGGCGAGGCGTGCGACCGCTGCTCGCCCAGCTTCAAGAAGGCCGACGGCACGCCGGTGCGCGGCAAGGTGCACGATCCCACCGCGCGCAAGCTGGGCGGGGTGGCGGGGAACGCGGGACTGTTCTCCACCGCGGCGGACCTGGCGCGCTTCGCCGCCATGCTGGCCGAGGGGGGCGCGCTGGACGGCGTGCGCATCTTCGACGAGCAGACGATCCAGCAGTTCACCGCCAGGCAGCCCGACGCCGGCAATCGCGCCCTGGGGTGGGAGACGCCCAAGCAGAGCGGCGGCTCCAGCGGCCGGGAGGTGAGCCGCAAGGCCTTTGGGCACACGGGCTTCACCGGCACCTCGCTGTGGGTGGACCCGGAGAGCAAGACGTGGACGGTTCTGCTGACCAACCGCACCTTCGACCCGCACGCGTCCAACCGCATCCAGGCCCTGCGCCGCGCGGTGAACGATCGCGTGGCCCAGGCCGCGGAGCTGGCGGACGTGAACGGGGTGCTGGCGGACTGAGGAACGGCAGGGAATAGGGAATAGGGAATAGGGAATAGGGAATAGGGAATAGCCAGCAACGGCGTACCGGATCGTCCACCCTCCTTCGGCAGCGGCCGGGGGAGGGTGGACGCGTTCGGGACGGTGCCCCTCCCCCGGCCCCTCCCCGTTCGTTCCTCACGGAGAGGGGGGAATTCGATCGCGCGGCGACGGCCGTCGAACTGCGCCCGCGGGGTGCCCCTCCCCCAGCCCCTCCCCGTTCGTTCCTCACGGAGAGGGGAGAATTCGATCCCGGACAGCAAGCTTTCCACTGCGTCCGTGGTCCCCCACCCCCGGCGCCTTCCCGGCAAACTGCGCCGGGAGAGGGGGAGAACTTCGATCCCGCTCTTCAAGGTGCGTCGCACCTCCCTCCCCCACGCAGTTTGTGGGGGAGGGCCGGGGAGGGGGGCGCCCGCCGCTCGCGCAAATCCATCCGAACCGTCCCGGTCCCTGCCCCCTCCCCCGGCCCCTCCCCGCTCGTTCCTCGCGGAGAGGGGAGAATTCGATCGCGTTGATCTGTCCGGGAGCGCCAACCTCCCCCAGGGGTTTTGGGGGAGGTGCGAGCCTGGGCGAGCGGAGGGGGCGGACTCCACACCGTCCGCAGCACCCCACCGCCCGCGCCGTGTATCCCCCCTCCCGCGCAGTTTGCGGGAGGGGGTGGCGCGCTCTCAGGCGCCGCCGGGGGAGGGCCCCGCGCGGCGCCGGCTGCTATCTTGTCCCGCGCTCCGCATTCCCATCCCATCCCCATCCCGACCATCCGTATGGACAAGGACGACGACGCGACGCACGAGGTGCTGCTGGGGCTGGGCGCCAACCTGGGCGATCCCGTGGCGCAGCTGCGGAAGGCGGTGGAGGCGCTGTCGTCCGCCGTGCGCATGGACGGCGTGTCTTCCGTCTACCGGACGGAGCCGGTGGGGTACGCGGACCAGGCGGACTTCTACAACCTCGTGGTGCGGGGGGCGACGGCGCTGGAGCCGCTGGAGCTGCTGGCGGCGGCGCAGGGAGTGGAAGAGGCGCTGGGACGGCGCCGCAGCTTTCCCAACGCGCCGCGGACGATCGACGTGGACCTGCTGGCGTACGGGGACCGGGTGATGCGGACGGAGGCGCTGACGCTGCCGCATCCCCGGCTGCACCTGCGCGGCTTTGTGCTGCACCCGCTGGCGGAGGTGGCGCCGGAGTGGAAGCACCCCGTCCTGCTGCGTACGGCGCGGGAGTTGCTTTCTGCGATGGACGCGCCGGAGCGCGTCGAGCGGGTGGGCGCGCTCCCCGCGGCAGGGGCACCGCTTGCCCCCGCGCGTCCGCCCGGCTAAGCTCTCCCGGGGCGGAACGCGCGTTCCCTTTCACGACGCCGCATGCCCGCCCCAGAAGACTACACCGTCGGTGTGGAAGAGGAGTACCAGCTCGTCGACGCGCGTACGGGAGAGCTGCGCAGCCGCGCCCGCTACGTGATCGCCGGCGACTGGGCCGACGAGCTCAAGCCGGAGATGCAGGAGCACACGGTGGAGGTGGAGACCGGCGTGTGCGAGGGCACCCACTGCGTGCGCGAGGACCTGGCCCGGCTGCGCTTTACGGCGGCGGTGGCGGCGGAGGCACAGGGGCTGCGCATCGTGGCGGCGGGGACGCACCCGTTCAGCCCGGCGGAAGGGCACGTCTTCAACCCCGCGCCGGTGTACCAGGAACTGCGCGAGGAGTACCGGCGGCTGGCGGAGTCGCAGGCCATCTTCGGCATGCACGTGCACGTGGGCGTGCCGAAGGGCGTGGACCGCGCCCGTACGTCGAACTGTGTTCGGCTGGTGCTGCCGCTGCTGCTGGCGCTCTCGGCGTCGTCGCCGTACTTCGCGGGGCAGGACACGGGGCACGCGTCGTACCGCTCCGTGCTCTGGCGGCGCTGGCCGCGCACGGGGGCCCCGCCGCGCTTTGCGGACGACGCCGAGTACGCGGCGCTGGTGAAGTGGCTGGTGGAGTCGGAGCGCATCGACGCGCCGGGGCGGCTGTACTGGGAGATGCGTCCGCACCACGTGTACCCCACGATGGAGGCGCGCATCGCCGACTGCACGCCGCGGCTGGAGGACGCGGTGGCCATCGCGGCGCTGCTGCGGGCCGTGGTGGCGGGGGCGGTGGAGGGGGTGCTGGGGGATTCGCCCCTTCCCGACCCGTTCGTGCAGACGCTGCTGAGCGACAACGGGTGGCGCGCCAGCCGCTACGGGACGCAGGCGGTGTTCGCGGACCTGGAATCGGCGGAGCCGCGGACGATCAGCGCGGCGGCGTGGGTGGAGCGGCTGGGCGAGCGGCTGGAGGGGATCGCGGCGGCGCTGGGCGACGGCGCGGAGCTGGCGGCGCTGGAGCGGGTGCTTGCCCGCGGGTGCGCGGCGGACGACATCCGCCGGCGGGCGGAGGAGATGGACGGCGACCTGGGGCGGGTTGCCCTGTGGCTGGCCGACGAGACGGTGGTGGGCGCGGGAATGGACCGCCGCGCGGCGCAACGATTACAGGAACCGGTATGAGCACGCCCCACAGAGTCAAGGTCTCGCTTCCCGAAGGCAACTCGCGCAGCTACGAGGTGCTGGTGGGCGCGGGGCTGTTCACCAGCATCGCCTCCATCCTGTCGCGCTTCTGTCCCGCGCACCGCTACGCCGTGGTGACGGACGACCGCGTGGCCGAGCTGTACGCGGTGCGCCTGTCGCGCATGCTGCACGGCGCCGGCTACCGGACGGACGTGTTCGCCTTTACCCATGGCGAGGAGCAGAAGAACCGCGAGACGTGGGCGCTGGTGAGCGACGCCATGCTGGAGGCCGGCTGCGGGCGCGACACGGCGCTGCTGGCCTTTGGCGGCGGCGTTCCCGGCGACCTGGGCGGCTTCGTGGCCGCCACGTACATGCGCGGCCTCCCTTTCGTCCAGGTGCCCACCTCGCTGCTGGCGATGATCGACGCCTCGGTGGGGGGCAAGACGGGGGTGGATACGCCCGCGGGAAAGAACCTGGTGGGCGCATTTCACCAGCCGCACTGCGTGGTGATCGACCCCGAGCTGCTGCAGACGCTTCCCGAGGCGCACCTGCGCGCGGGGCTGGCCGAGGCGGTAAAGCACGGCGCCATCGCCGACGCCGAGTACCTGCAGTGGATCGAGCAGAGTGCCGAGGCGCTGCTGGCGGGCGATCCGCAGGCGCTGGCGCGGCTGATCGTGCGCTCGGTGGAGATCAAGGCCGAGATCGTGGCGCAGGACGAAAAGGAGAGCGGGCCCCGCAAGCTGCTGAACTTTGGCCACACCATCGCGCACGCGGTGGAGGCGGTGAGCGGCTACGCCATGCTGCACGGCGAGGCGGTGGCGGTGGGGATGGTGGAGGAGGCGCGCATCGGCGAGCGCTCGGGGGTGACGGTGGCGGGGACGGCGGCGCGGCTGCGCAAGCTGCTCACGAAGCTGGGGCTTCCCACGTCGCTCCCCCTGGGCTACGCGGCGGACGAGGTGGTGGGGTGGACGCGCGCGGACAAGAAGGCGCGCAACGGCCGCGTGGAGTACGCGCTCATCCAGGACATCGGCACGCCGCTGATGGGCAAGGAGGGGCGGTGGGGGCACGCCGTGGCGGACGAGACGGTGGCGGAGGTGCTGGCGGGGGCGGGGCGGTGAAGGGGTGAAGGGGTGTGATGGTGTGATAGGGGCGCTGCCGAGAGGCCGCGCCCCTCGTTCGTTTCAGCGCGAGATGCTGAATCCGGAAAAACAACGGCGAAAGGTACAGAGGAACAGACAAAAGCCGGAGGAACAGAGGAGATCGGAATTTTTCTGTTCCTCCGGCTCTTGTCTGTTCCTCTGTACCCCCAGTCTCTTTATCGGATTTGTATGATGACACGAACGGTGGAGGAAACGGCACGAGAAAACTCTGCTAACTCTGTGTGAGGCCTTCTTTTCCAGGATCTGCCACACGCGATCAGGCAGCGGGAACGGCACGAGAAAACTCCGTTGACTCCGTGTGAGAGTGTGTTCAAGAATCGGGTCCTTCGGATAACCGAGGTTTGATTTCCTGAGGGAGCGCACGCTGGAAACTGTAATCCAGTCAACCGTTTGCGCGCGACCGAAGGATCTCGTCTCGGCCATCGCGAGGCTGGCCTTGCGGCACCGGTCCAGCCTCCAGGTGCTGCCGGCGAGATCCTTCGGTCGGCGCCCAAATACCCCCGTAACGGCAGGTTTGGAGCGGCGCCTCCCTCAGGAAATCAAATCCTCGATGTGATTCTTGAACACCCTTTGAAGCGTTCTTTTCTGAGAGGCTACGAACCGGCCGGGGAGACGGGGAGGGTGAAGTGGAAGGTGCTTCCTTCGCCGGGGGCGCTCTCGGCCCAGATCTGGCCCCCGTGCGCTTCCACGATGGACTTGGCGATGGCCAGGCCCAGCCCCGCGCCGGCACGGCCGACCTGCCGCGCCTGCCAGAAGCGGTCGAAGAGCCGCGGCAGGTGCTCGCGCTCGATCCCCGGGCCCGTGTCGCGCACCCAGAAGCGCACGTAGTCCACGGCGCGCTCCGCACCCACCTCCACTCGACCTCCGGGCTGCGTGAACTTGATGGCGTTGGCCACCAGGTTGCCGAACACCTGCAGCATCCGCCCGTAGTCCGCCTGCGCCGGCGGGATGTCCGCCGCGTCGCCCACGACGAGCGACACGCCCTTTTCCTCGGCGACGGGGCGGAACATCTCTTCCGCGGCGCCCACCAGCACCGAGGGCGCGCACGGGCGCGGGTTCATGGTCATGGACCCGCTTTCCAGCGACGACACCTCCAGCAGGTCCTGCGCGAGCGCCGTCATCTGCTCGACGGAGCGGCGGATGACCTCCACCTGCTTGTGGTCGCGCTCGCTCAGCCGCGACACGTCCCCCATCTCTGCCAGCACGGTGACGGCGATGAGGACGGCGTTGAGCGGGTTGCGCAGGTCGTGCGAGACCACGGCCACCACCTCGTCGCGGGCGCGCACCGCCTGCCGCGCCTGCTCGTACAGCCGCGCGTTCTCCACCGCCAGCGCCGCGCGCCGCGCCACCTCCTGGGCCAGCGCCAGGTCGTGCGCGCCGTACGGCTCGCCGCCCGTGCGCGCCAGGGAGATGGCGCCCAGGGTGACTCCCTTGGCCTGGATGGGGGCCACGATGGCGGACGAGAGGCCCAGCGCGCGCACCATGTCGACGTGGTCGGGCCCCGTGCACATCTCCCCCAGCGCCGCTTCGTCCACCACGGGAATCATCTCCGCCTGCCCCGTGCGCAGGGCGCGCATCACCGGCTGGTCGGCATCGGCGGGGATGGGAAAGCGGCGCAGGACGCCGCGCACCAGCTCCTCGCGTGTGGGGTCGGCGTGCGCGATGCCGTGCGCGCGGACGCCTTCGCCCTCCTCCACGTGCACGATGCAGTAGTCCGCCAGCGTTCCCGCGCACAGGTGCGCCAGCTGCTGGAGCACGTCGCGCGGCTCCAGCGACGACGACAGCACCTCGCTGACCTCGGCCAGAAAGTGCTCCGTGCGCGCGGCGCGCAGCGCCTCGGTGACGTCGGTGAAGGTGGCGACGGCGGCCACCACGGTGCCGTCGGGGCCACGCACGGGCGCGCAGCTCACGCGCAGGGTGGCCAGGGCGCCGTCGCCCAGGCGGTAGGGCACCGTGGCCTCGTGAAGGGTCTTGCCGTGCAGGAGGGCGCGGGCCAGAGGGTATTCCCCGGCGGGGAGCGGAGTGCCGTCGTCGCGCAGCATCCCGCTTCCGGCGTACTGGCCGATGCGCGCGGCGGCCACGGGGTGGCGCAGGATTCGCTCGGCCTCGTGGTTGTGCATCACGATGCGCCCGTCCGGGGCCTCGGCGATCAGCACGCCGCCCGGCATCTGCCGCACCACCGCCTCCAGGAACGCCCGCTGCCGCTGCTCCTGCTCGCGCGCCGCCTCTTCGCGCACCAGGGCCGCGCGGTCCGCTTCTGCCCGGTGGCGCTCGGAGACGTCGCGCACCAGCCAGCGCAGCCCCGTGGCCCCGGCGGCGGCGTCGTGCACGGCGGCCACGGTGCACGAGACGGGGACGGCCGCGGCGGCGCCCCGCGGCTGCAGCCAGGTTTCCCACTCGTCCAGCCGCCCCAGCATGGCGGCCTGGTCCACGCGGGTGCGGAACTCCCCGCGCCGCTCCCGGGGGACGAAGACGGCCAGCGGCTTTCCCGCCAGCCGCTCCGCCGGAACGCGCAGCAGGGCCGCGGCGGCGTGGTTGGCCTCGGAGATGGTCCCGCCGGCGTCCGTGACCAGGTAGGGGTCGGGGGCCAGCTGAAAGAGCTCCTCGTAGCGCACCCGCTCCGCCTCGACGAGCGCCTGCGACTCCGCCAGCTGCTCGTTCTGGATGCGCAGCTCCTCCTCGGTGACGCGCAGCTCCTCCAGGGTGGTGTGCAGCGCCTCCACCGCCTCGTCCAGGCGCGGGTCGCGGACGCCCTGCGCGGACCGCCGGCGAAGACTTTCGATCTGCGCCTGCGAGCGATGCACCTGCTCGTCGAAGCGCTGGTGGGACGACGGCGGCGGGTCGTCCGGGGAAGGGTGGGGAGGCGGGGGGCCGGGGTCAGTCGGCGGCATGGGCGGCGGCCGCGGGACGGAATGCCTCGTCCGCTTCGTCCACCAGCACCACCACCCCGCGGATCTCGCGCGCGAGAGTGAGCAGGGGCGACACGGTGACCAGGCAGCGGATGGCGCGGCCCCGCCGGTTCACCGCGTCCAGCGACATCTCGTAGAACGGCTCGCGCCCCTCGAGCACGGCGCGCAGGCCGGGCTTGAGCCGCTCCAGCGGAAGGCCGATGTCCAGATGCAGCAGCGGCTGCTGGTGCACCTCGGCGGCGCGCAGCCCCCACAGCTCTTCCATCTTGGGGCTCCACACCTGCACCCGCATCTCGCCGTCGACCACGGCCACGGCGGAGCGCAGGCTGGTGAGCACGGACGAGAGGTAGGCGTTGGCGTCGTTGAGCGCGCCGGTGCGGCGCGACAGCTCGTCGTTCAGCGTCTCCAGCTCCTCGTTGGTGCTCTGGAGCTCCTCGTTCATGGTCTCCAGCTCTTCGTTGCTGCTCTGCAGCTCCTCGTTGGTGGTCTCCAGCTCCTCGACGGTGCTCTGCAGCTCCTCGTTGGCGGTCTCCAGCTCCTCGTTGGTGCTCTGCATCTCCTCGAACGCCGTCTCCAGCGACTGGTGGGCCAGTTCCACCTCCGACTGCAGCCGGGCGTGGCGGGTGACGTCGACGAAGACGATGGAGACGCCCATCAGCTCCCCGCCGGTCGGGTGAAGGAGGCACAGCTCCACGTCGTACGAGCGCGTCTCTTCGCCGGGCACCCCGTGCTCCACCCCGCCCAGGCGCACCGTGCGCCGCTCCGCCAGCACCTGCTCGATGCGCGAGCGAAGCTCCACCGGCCGGTACGAGACGGTAAGGTCCTGCAGGGGGCGGCCCACGTCGGCGGGGGTCAGGGCGAACATCCGGCGGGCGATCTCGTTGGCCAGCATCAGCTGCCCCGCGGGGCTCACCACCAGCTGCGCCACGGGGATGGCGTTCAGGGCGGCCTCGCGCACGGTGATCTGCAGCGCGGCCGGAAGCTGCGGCGCGCGGCCGCTGCCGCCGCGCCCCAGCATGAGCAGGCGGTCGCGCACGGTGCCGGGGGACGCCTTGCGAAAGATGCGGGCCGGCAGGCTGGCGGGGGCGAACAGCTCGGCGTGCGTGCGCATCATCTCGGCCTTGCCCAGGAACAGCACCCCCTGCGGGGCCAGGGCAAAGTGAAAGCGGGTGAAGATGCGGGCCTGCACCTCGGCGTTGAAGTACATGAGGACGTTGCGGCACACCAGCAGGTCCAGGTGGCTGATGGGCGCGTCCTGCACCAGGTCGTGCCGTCCGAAGATCACCTGGCGCCGCAGGTCTCCCCGAAAGGTCCACCGGCCGCCCGCCCGCTCGAAGTAGCGCTCGCGGCACCCCTCCGGCAGCTCGTCCAGGTCGGCCTCGTCGTACGAACCCTGCCGGGCCACGGCCAGCGCCTCGTTGTCGGCGTCGGTGGCGTACACCTTTACCCGGGTGCGGAACTCGTCCGGGTCCATGGCCTCGGCCAGCACCATCATCACCGTGTACGTCTCCTGCCCCGTGGCGCACCCGGCGGTCCACACGCGCACCGGCTCGCCGGGAGCCTTGCGCGCCAGCATGGCGGGGATGAAGTCGCGGGCCAGCGTCTCCCACGCCTCGGGATCGCGAAAGAAGGAGGTGACGTTGATGAGGATGGTGTTGAACAGCTCGTCGAACTCGCCCGCGTGCAGCTCCAGGTAGTCGCGGTACGCGCCGAAGCCCTCGATCCCCACCGCCTGCATGCGCTTGACGACGCGCCGCATGAGCGTGGAGCGCTTGTAGCCGGTAAAGTCGAAGCTCCGGCTGGCCTTGAGGAACTCCAGCAGGGACTCGAACCCGGGGTCCAGAGGGGTCTGCGGCTGCGTGTTCATTCGTTCGTGGCGCAAAGCACGTCCATCAGCTGCACCAGCCGCGGGGCGATGGCCCGCAGCGGCAGCACCTCGCTCACCCCGCCGGCCCGGACGGCGGCGCCCGGCATCCCGAAGTGCACGGAGGTGCCGCGGTCCTGTGCGAGCACCGTGCCTCCGGAATCGTGGACGTGCACGCTTCCCGCGGCCCCGTCGACGCCGCTTCCCGTCAGCACGACGGCGACCACCGGCCCGCCGGCCCCGGCCAGCGAGTCCAGCAGCACGTCGGCGGAGGGGCGGGAGAAGTGCACCGGCGTGGTGTCGGTCAGCGCCAGCGTCCGCCCGTCCCGGATGCACAGGTGGCGGCCGGAGGGGGCCACGTACACGGTGCCGGCGCACAGCGCGTCGCCGTCCGCGGCCGCCCGCACCGGCAGCGCCGTGCGCCCGTCCAGGATCCCCGGGAGGAGGCTCACGCGGCCGCTCTCCACGTGCTGCAGCACCAGGACGGCGGCGGGAAACGAGGCGGGGAGCGCGGCCAGCACCTCGCTGAGCGCCCGGAGCCCGCCCAGCGAGGCCACCAGGGCCACCACGGGGAGCGGGGAGGGTGTACGGGGGAACGGATCGGGGGAAGGCAGGCGAGTGCCTTTCGAAAGCGCGTGCAACGGCGCCCCGGCGAATGGCCGTGACGGGCCCTGGTCAGCGCGATGGCGGAAAGGGTGCGGGTGTTTTCCCTGTCCCATCTGCCTGGAGGGCGCATCCGCGCCCGGCTGGGACGCGTACCCGTGCCGCAAGGTGCTCCGCGCGGGGGAAAAAGTCAATCGATAGAAACATACGTAGGACCCGGCGCAGCGGATCTCGTGGGTCCCGGGTGCGGCGTGCAGGGCGCTCGCGGCGCGAGACGGGCGTGACGAGCCGGCGCCAGGGCACCCCCTCCCGCACGCGCGTCCGAGGAGCCCCTGCGTCCTGAAGGCGCGCTCGATTCTTGCGCCTGTGCTCCCGCTCCCGGTCGCGCAGGCACGCACTTCCAGAAGGGCACCAT
>DASQBH010001342.1:0-5288 GCA_035635315.1 Longimicrobium sp. | reverse complement strand
GCATGACCGTCGCCGCGTTCTCCAGGCTTTGCGTGCGCGACATGCGGTCCCACACGTCTTCCCAGGTCTGCTCGAAGATCAGCCGCTCGCCCGCGCCGGCGGCCGCGCGCACCAGGTTGGCCTGCGCCATCACCCGGTCTTCGCGGCGCTGCAGGTGGTGCACGAGCGCCTGGAACAGGGTGAGCGCCGCGCGAAAGCGGCCGTGCTCGATCCAGAAGTACGCCACGTCCGCCGCCAGGAACACCAGCCGCGGGTGCTCGGGGCCGTACATCTCGAACGCCTCGCGCGCCAGCCGCTCCGCGTCCTGCGGCTGCCCCGTCTGCGCCGCCAGCACCGCCAGGTCGTGCAGCGCCGAGCCGTGCAGCCCGCGCATGGAGTGCCGCCGGGCCGCGCGCAGCGCGCGCAGGTGAAAGCGGCGGGCGGCGGCCAGCTTGCCGCGCTGGATGTAGAGGTTGCCCAGGCCGCCGAACGCCATGCTGTAGGTGGCCCAGTCGCCGCTCTGCCGCCCCAGGGCGATGGCGCGGCGGAACCACGTCTCCGCCCGCGCGTACTCCGCGCGGCGCCGCGCCAGGCGCCCCACCGCGTAGCTGAGCGCCGCTTCCGCCGGCATGACCACCGCCGCGCCCTGCGCAAAGGCGATGGCCGTCTCCAGGTGGCCGTTCAGGTCCGCCCAGTGCGCCACGTGCTGGCACGCGACCGAGACCTGCTCGTCGCGGTTGCTTTCCGGCGCGCCCGTCATGCGCACCAGCGCCAGCAGCGCCGTCTCCAGCTGCGGGTCGGGGTCCGCCGCGCGCAGCAGCGAGGCCAGCGCCTCGTCCGCGTGCGGCTCAAAGAGGCCGGCCCGCTCCTCCGGCGGGGTGGCGCCCCATACGTAGACGTCGCGGACCAGCTGAAAGAGCAGCACGCCCAGCGGTCCCTGCATCTCGTCCAGCACCGCCGCGCCCTCGAACGCCTCGCCGCCGTGCAGAATGGCGGGGGGCGTGCGCCAGCGCCGCGCGGTACGCCGGACGGGTGGAATCAGACGCCTGGATCGCATGGAGTCCGGATCGGGGGGACCGTAGAATTACGGGAGTATCCGGGGTGGGATGATAACGCGTATCTCCTTTCCACGCCATAGTCTTGCGTAGGCCGCACCTGTTTCGGACGCGGCGGAAGAGGAGAGTTTCGTCCACCGTTTGGGCGTCAAGTGTGCTGTGGTCCCATGGTACTTTCAGTACCGCACCCGAAGGGACACGGACGGACGCATGTGGACAAAGTAGATGAGTCTCCGGAAGCGGATGTCACTCAGGCGTTTCCGTCCGCCGCGTAGCCATCGGTCAGCTTCGATGACGGGAAAAAGTCGCCTCGACTGATTCAGGCGGATAAGGAAAGTGATATCCGGCCGATCACACCCGCATAATGGGGTCGGATAAACGCACGGTGCCGCGGGGAGCGTGCGGCGTGCGTCATCGCGCGATCACCCGCCGGTGGCGATGCGGCGCAGGTCGGCGACGATGCGGTCCACGAAGCGGGGGACGTTGGGGCCGCCGCGGTCCAGGTCGATGGCCGCCAGGGCGCTGGCCGCGTCCACCAGCGTCCCCTGCTCGTCCGCAAAGCCGGGCGTGCGCAGGTCCAGCTCCGCCAGCTGCAGGCCGATGTCCGCCAGCAGCGCGCGGATGGTGAGCAGCCGCTTGCCGCGCTCCATGGGCGGGTCGGCCTTGAGCGCCTCCAGCGCGCCGATGGCCTGCTCGCACAGGCGGACGAACTCGGGGGGATGCGCGGCGGTGGGGGTCGGTTCAGTCATGGCGCGTCCGGAGCGAGGGCGATCCAAAGGGGACGGGTGGATGGGGCGGGATCAAGTGCCGAGGATCGAGTACCGAGTACCTGGTACCGAGGATCGAGTACAGAGCGCTGGCACTGGGCACTCGCACTCGGCACTCGGCACCAGGCACCAGGCACCAGGCACCAGGTACTCGGCACTCCTCACTAGGCACTTCTCTTCCCCAGCCGCGGCAGAATCACCGCCAGCGCCACCACCAGCAGCAGCCCGCGGAAGCCGTACTGCACGTACGGCGGCTCGCCCGCGGGGGTGAACGTCGGCAGCAGGTAGCGGTCGGCCAGGAACAGCGCGCCCGCCGTCAGCGCGATCAGCAGCCCCAGCACGGCGGGGCGGGCACGGGTGTCCACCGCCGCGTGCGTCTCGTCGTCGATGCGCACGTCCTTGGTCTCGCGCAGCAGCACCGTGCCCAGGATGAAGGTGATGATGGCCACCACCACCGGGTACAGCAGCCCCGCGTACTGCGCCGCCACCGGAAAGCGGTCCGGGCTGGCCGTGGCAAAGGCCACCACCGCCGTGGCGATCACCGGGAGGAACCCGCCGAAGTAGCCGTTCCCCACGTGGTACGGCAGGGAGACCGACGTGTAGCGCACCCGCGCCGGAAAGCTCTCCACCAGGAACGCCGCGATCGGCCCGTAGACGATGGTGACGAAGATCACCAGGACGAAGACGCACGCCGTGAGCCCCACCGGGCTGTAGGTGCCCCCCGCGGGCGTAAAGCGCCACATCAATTGAAAGATGGGGATGGTGAAGATGGCGGCCAGCAGGTTGCCCGCCATCATCACCTTCTTGCGCCCGATGCGGTCCGACAGCGCGCCAAAGACGATGAAGAACGGCGTGGCCAGCACCAGCGCCACGGCGATGATCGTCCGCGTATCGACGAAGTTCACCTTGCCCACGTTCTCCAGCCAGGTGAGCGCGTAGAACTGGCCCGTGTACCAGATCACCGCCTGCCCCGCCGCCGCGCCCCACAGCACGATGAGCATGGTCTGCCACCGCGACGCGCTGCCGAAGCTCTCCGCGATGGGCCGTGTGGACGTCTTGCCCGCCGCCTTCATCTGCGTGAACAGCGGGCTCTCGCGCAGGCGCAGGCGGATGAACAGCGACACCATCACCAGCACCGCGCTGAGCAGAAACGGCACGCGCCAGCCCCATCGCTCCCAGTCGTCCGTGGGCATCATCGACCGCACGGCCAGGATCACCAGCAGCGAGAGCAGCAGGCCCAGCGTGGCCGTGGTCTGGATGAACGCCGTGTAGAAGCCGCGCTTGTTGTCGGGCACGTGCTCCGCCACGTACGTCGCCGCGCCCCCGTATTCGCCGCCCAGCGCCAGCCCCTGCACCAGGCGCAGCAGGAGGAGGATGATGGGCGCCGCCACGCCGATGGTGGCGTACCCCGGCAGCAGGCCGATGACGAAGGTGGCGCCGCCCATGATGAGCAGCGTGACCAGGAACGCGTACTTCCGTCCCACCAGGTCGCCGATGCGGCCGAAGAAGAGCGCGCCGAACGGGCGCGCCGCGAACCCGGCCGCGAACGTCGCCAGCGTCTGCAGCAGGGCGAGGGTGGCGTTGCCCTGGGGAAAGAAGGTACCGGCCAGGATGGTGGCCAGGCTGCCGAAGATGTAGAAGTCGTACCACTCGATCATCGTCCCCACGGACGAGGCGGCGATCACCTTCCAGATGGTGCGCGTGTCCGACGGCTGGTGGTCCGTCGCCGCGGCCGTGTGCGGGGCGTGGAGCGGGGCTTCTGCCATGCGGTCGTCCTTGGCGGGCGTGGGTCGCCGGTTCCGGGATCGGGGCTCCCGGAACCGGCGCGGAGGCCGGTTTGCGTGCGTTCGCGGGCCCGCGTAGCTTGGCGAGCGAACGTCCGTTCCCATCCGGCCGCGGTACTACTACGCGGCGCGCGCGCATCCGGCAAGTCACACGCCGTGCTGCGCCGCCGCCGCGTGCGGTACTTGCAGCGGTGGGGACGATCGGTTTCCATCGATCCAGATCCCGGCGCTCCGCCGCCGCGCACGCGCATCACGCCAGCTCCCCCACAGGAGACCCGGATGTCGTCCACCGAGCAGACCCTCGACTCCCTTCTTACCGAAGACCGCGCCTTTCCGCCGCCGCCGGCGTTCGCCGCGCAGGCCAACGCCAACGATCCGCAGATCTATGCACAGGCCGACGCCGATCCCGAGGCGTACTGGGCGGAGTGGGCGCGGCGGCTGCACTGGTTCCAGCCGTGGGAGCGCGTGCTCGACTGGCAGCCGCCGTACGCAAAGTGGTTCGTGGGCGGCCGGCTGAACGCCTCGCACAACTGCCTGGACCGCCACGTGGAGGCGGGGCGGGGAAGCAAGACGGCGCTGCTGTGGGAGGGGGAGCCGGGCGATACGCGCGCCTACACCTACGCCGACCTGCACCGCGAGGTGGGCAAGGCCGCCAACGCGCTGCGGAAGATGGGCGTGGCGAAGGGCGACCGCGTGGCCATCTACCTGCCCATGATCCCCGAAGCCGCCATCGCCATGCTGGCCTGCGCCCGCATCGGCGCCGCGCACTCCGTGGTCTTCGGCGGGTTCAGCGCCGAGAGCCTGCGCGACCGCATCCGCGACGCCGAGTGCAAGGTGCTCATCACCGCGGACGGCGGATACCGGCGCGGTGGCATCGTCGCCCTCAAGCGCGCCGCGGACGAGGCGGTGGAGCAGGAGGGCGGCTGCCCCTCCATCCAGCACGTCCTGGTCGTCCGCCGCCACGGGTCGGAGGGGGATTCGCTGGGCGGCGCGGCGATGAAGGAGGGGCGCGACCACTGGTGGCACGAGGTGGTGGAGTCGGAGTCTCCCGACTGCCCCGCGGAGCCGATGGATGCGGAGGATCTGCTGTTCATCCTCTACACCAGCGGTACGACGGGAAAGCCCAAGGGGATCATGCACACCACGGGCGGCTACCTGACCCAGTGCCTGGCGACGACCAACCTGGTCTTCGACCTCAAGGACGACGACGTCTACTGGTGCACGGCCGACGTGGGATGGGTGACGGGGCACTCGTACATCGTCTACGGCCCACTGGCCAACGGCGCCACCGTGCTCATGTACGAGGGTGCGCCGGACGCGCCGGACCGCGGGCGGATGTGGAAGATCATCCAGGACTACCGCGTCACCATCTTCTACACCGCGCCCACGGCTATCCGCGCGTTCATGAAGTGGGGGACCGAGTGGCCGGCGAAGTACGATCTTTCCACGCTGCGCCTCCTGGGCACCGTGGGTGAGCCGATCAACCCCGAGGCGTGGATCTGGTACCACCAGAACATCGGCGGCGCGCGCTGCCCGATCGTCGACACGTGGTGGCAGACCGAGACGGGCGCCATCATGATCGCCCCCCTGCCCGGGGCCACCACGCTCAAGCCGGGCTCGGCCACGTTCCCCCTCCCGGGCATCGCCGCCGAGCTCGTCGACGACGCCGGGAAGTCGATCGGCGCGGGCGGGGGCTACCTCAC
>DASQBH010001341.1:0-2722 GCA_035635315.1 Longimicrobium sp. | reverse complement strand
CCGCACCCCCGTTCACCGAGCGGACAACGGTGCCAAAGTTGCCGGCCGCGAAGAGGGTGGATCCTTCACCCCACAGGTCGTTGAGGTCGGCGGTGGTGCCGCTGGCCACGGTGCTCCAGGTGGATCCGCCGTCGGCCGAGGTGCGGATGGTGCCGCCCCTTCCCACCGCGACCACGCCCGCGCCCGTACCCCATACGTCCATCAGCGAGTTCGGGGTGCCCCGTGCCGTGTTCTCCCACGTCACGCCGCCATCTCTGGAGCGAAGGATGGCACCCTGGCTGCCGCCGGCAAGGACGGTGGTGCCGGCCCCCCAGACATCGTACAGCCAGTGCGCCGTGCCGCTGCTCACGAATTCCCAGTTTACGCCTCCGTCCGTGGACCGCAGCAGGTTGCCGTTCGAGCCCGCCGCCAGCACCGTGCTCCCCTCGCCCCACACCTGGCTCAGGACGTTGCCGTAACCGCCGAACACGGCGCCCCAGGTCACGCCCCCGTCCGGGGAACGGAGGATGATGCTGCCCACGCCCACGGCGACCACGGTAGACCCCTGACCCCACACGCCCTCCAGGCCCCAGGCCGTGCCGCTGGCCACGCTGTCCCAGGTAGCCCCGCCGTCCGTGGAGCGGAGGATGGTCCCCGAATCGCCCACGGCGATCGCCGTGCTGCCCTCGACCCAGACGTCGTTCAGCCGCCGCTGGGTCCCGGTCGCGGCTTGCGCCCACGTGTCTCCGGCGTCGGTGGAGCGGAGGATGGTGCCCAGGTCGCCGGACGCGACCACGGTCGAGCCGTCACCCCACACGCTCAGCAGGTGCCTGGCGGTGCCGCTGTGCACGCTGTCCCAGCTGGCGCCCGCGTCGGTGGACTTGCGAATGGTGCCGGAGTCGCCGACGCCGATGGCCGTGGAGCCCTCGCCCCACAGGCCCCAGAGCGTATGAGTGGTGCCGCTGGCCACGCGCGCCCACGTGTCGCCCCCGTCCGTTGAGCGCAGGATCTCGCCCGGATCACCGAACGCCACCACGTTCGGCCCCTCGCTCCAGATCTGGAGAATGATGTTGCGCGTGATGGAGCCCTCCACCTTCTGCAGCCGCAGCAGCCCCGTCTCGCTGGGCACCTCGGCCACTACGAAGACAGTGAACGAGAACGACGCGGCGCCGTTCAGCGCAAAGCTCCAGGGCTTTCCCGGGGTCACCTCCTGCGGGTCCAGAATTCCGTCGTACTGAAAGAAGGGCTGCGCCGGGCCAAGGTACATCTCCGTCCCGTCCTCGTTGGCCACCTGCACGCCGTTGGTGGGGCCGGTGTGAAAGAACACGCGCACCCCGCGCGGCGACACGGTGGTGCCGTCGGGCGTGCCCAGCGCCTGCGCGGTAAGGTTCTGCACCGTCACCGAGGTGCTGAACGTGTCGCCCGCCACCGCGTTGCCGGAGTTTGCCAGGCGAACGTAGGTGCCCTGGCCTCCCAGGATGAGGTCCAGGCTTGCCCCGCCGCCCCCCGCGGGCGCCACGGGATCGCACCGCATGGCCGCGGCGCCCACGTCCACGCGGCACTCCACCAGCATGGCGTTCGCGGGAGGCGCCGGATCGTCCTGGACAGGGAGCGAAGGGGCGTCGGTGCATGCGGCGGCGAACGCACCGGCACACAGCATCACGAGCAGCTGTCGAGACATCGGCAAGGCCTGGTGAGGGAAACGGCGTGCCCGGTGGAGGGGATGAAGCGCCGTGAAGGGACGTCCATGGGGCGCGATCCGAGCGGTGAGAAACACCTGATCTGTTTGAATCTAACGACATCGCGCCTCTGGGGCCAGAATTTTTTCAGGCCGCGAGCGCTGACGCGGCTCCTGCCGCTACAGCGACCATGAGCCTCATAGACATAGAGAAGCTGAATCGGCTGGTGAAGTTGTTTCGCCTGCGGTACGCGTGGGATCCAGGAGGTTGGGGCGACTGTCGCGACACTGCAGGAGCGGGTGCGCGAGTTCGAAGCGCGGTCACGTTGCGCGCGGGGCCCCTCACCCCCGGCCCCCTCTCCCGCAAACTGCGCGGGAGAGGGGTGACGCGAGAGGCAGCGTGCACAGCGCGTGGCGGGTGCCTCGCGAAGCGACTACTCGCGGCGAACCCTCCCGTCGCACCAGAGCCAGCCGCCGTTTATCCCCTCTCCCGCTTGCGGGAGCGGGTGGCGGGCTCGCAGGCGTCGCCGGGGGAGGGCCTCGGCGGACGCAGGCCGCCGCCGTTCGCGAGCCACGATCCGTCGGCCACAGTCCGCGGAGGCGGACTTCGTGATTTTCCAGCCGCGGTTTCAACCGCCATGACGCAGGCGCCCGCCGAAGCACACGACACCATCCATCACGCAAAACCCCTCCCCCGGGGTTGGGGGACGGGTCGTCAGCCGTCGCGAGGAACGAGCGAAAGGTCTGGCGGGGGAGAGGGCCCCGGCCCTACAGCGTGAGCGCTGTCATCAGCACCGTGGCGGTAACGCCGAAGATCAGCAGGAACGAGTAGGCCATGCCGAGCAGCACGTATTTGACAAAGGTGCGAAAGATCCCCTGCCCGTACACGCGTTTGAGGGCGATGAACAGGTAGACAAGGAACCAGACGATGAGCGCCGCGTCGCCGGCGTCGGGCGCCAGCATGGTGATAGTGCCGGTAAGGAAGGCGAACGCGTGCACGTGCAGCGCGAACACGAAGTGCTCTACGTAGAACCGCTTCTGGCGGATGTACAGGATCTTCAGGAT
>DASQBH010001340.1:0-4472 GCA_035635315.1 Longimicrobium sp. | reverse complement strand
GACATGGCGTCCAGGTCCAGCTCGGCGGAGAGGGTGAGGTCGGCGTCGATCACGCGCTGCATGTAGCGCAGCGCCTGCTTGGTGTCGATGGGCTCGATGGAGGCCACGCAGTCGGCGGGGACGTGCACCTTGTAGCCCCGCATGTAGGCGTCGCTGGCCGTCATCAGCACGCAGATGTCGGCGGTAAGGCCGGTCAGGATCAGGTGCCGCGTGCCCAGGTGCTCCAGCAGCGTGGCCAGCGTGCTTTCGAAGAACGCCGAGTGCTTGGGCTTGAGCACGAAGTAGTCTTCGCGCTCCGGGCGCAGCAGCTCCACGACCTTCTGGCCGCGCACGCCGTCCTCCAGGCAGTGCTTTACCACCTCGCGAAAGTCCGAGCGCCACTTGCCGAAGTTGTCGTTGGCGTAGATCACGGGAATGCCGCGCGACCGCGCCTCCTGCTTGAGCGCCGCGATGCGCTCGGCCGCGGCCTGCGCCGGCTGCACCACCTTTTCGCCGCCCGGCCACTCCAGGTCGTTGATCATGTCGATGACCAGCAGCGCCACCGGGCAGTCGTCGGGCGCGTTTCCGTGCAGGTCCTGGCTGTCTTGCGGCATGCGTCGTCCGGTTGGGGATGGCTGGTGCCCGCCGATTGCCGGGCCCCGATTTCAATCCGCTTTCACACGTTACCACCCCCGCCCGCGTCCCGACAGCCCGTCTTGCCTCCGGCTCCTCCGCCGAGTACCCTCATCGTCCCTTCCACCACTTTCGCACTCTCGCACTCCCGCACTTTTGCACTCGCCCCATGCGAACCATCGCCGTCCAGATCCGCACGTCCTGCCGCAAATGCGGAAGCCCGCTCCCCCTGAACGCCATGGTGCCGCGGCTGTCGTGCGCCGCGTGCGGCGGGCAGAACGAGCTGGATGACGCGTTCTGGACCAGCGTGCTGGGCGAGGACGACCTGAGCACCTCCACCGTCATCACCGACAGCCGCGAGATCGCGCTGGAGGTGAGCCGGCCCAAGGAGCCTGCGTGCGCCGCGTGCGGGGCCGGCATTCCGGTCGATAACGCGCTGGCCGCCGCCGAGGCGGGCTCCATCGCCTGTCCCGCCTGCGCGGCGCGCACGCTGCTGCGCGTTCCGCCTCGGCACTGGGTGCTTTCCGGCTTTCGCCTGCTGGTGGGCGAGGACGAGCTGCAACTCCCCGCTGGGGGCGCGACGGTGGAGGCGGCCCGCGCGTCGTCGCCAATCTCCTTCAACTGCCCCACGTGCGGCGGCGTGCTGCAGGTGGATGGAACGTCGCGCGTGGTGAAGTGCCAGTACTGCTCCGGCTCCGCCTATCTGCCTGACGACCTGTGGCAC
The DNA here is from genome assembly GCA_035635315.1 of Longimicrobium sp. Taxonomy (GTDB): domain Bacteria; phylum Gemmatimonadota; class Gemmatimonadetes; order Longimicrobiales; family Longimicrobiaceae; genus Longimicrobium. Next base: position 3,136 of record DASQBH010001340.1, on the reverse strand, counting down.
GTGTTTCACCCGGTGCCGGTCACCCGGCCCTGGTACCTGCTGCACGAGCCCGGTGCGCGCAAGCGGGCCCGGCACGAAGCGGAGGCCGCGTCCACCGCGCCGGAGCGCCTGGACGAGCTGGCGGACCACATGGACGCCGAGGTGCGCACCGCCGTCGCCTGCAACCCCCGCGCGTCGGGCGCCACGCTGCGCCGGCTGGTTGACGCCGACGAGTCGCTGGCCACGGACGCGCTGGACAACCCGGCGCTGCCGGCGGAGATGTGGTCCACGCTGGCGGCGTCCGGCTCTCCCTGGGTGCTGCGCAAGATCGCCGACAGCGCGAAAGCTCCGCCCGATGCATTGCGCATCGTCGCGGAGCAGGTGGCGGCGCGGCTTTCGGACGACTGGTTGGGCGATGAGGACGTCTTCGATACGTCCGACGTGAGCGACATGCTGGAGGGGCTGGCCGGGAACCCCGGCAGCTCGGCCGAGATCCTGGAGCAGGTCGCGCGGCTGAACCGCGGGCGCGTCCCTTCCGACCGCGCGGATCTGGACGAGGCGCTCGCCCAGCACGCCGCCACCCCCTCTGCGCTCCTCGCCGAGCTCGCCCGCAGCGACGACGACTCCGTCCGCGAAGCCGTCGCCGCGCATCCCCGCACCGCCGTGGAGGTGCTGGAGTCGCTGGCCGGCGACGCGGAGTGGTCCGTGCGTGAGGCTGTCGCCAAGCGGACGGAGCTGAGCCCCGAGACGCTCAAGCGGCTGGGGAAGGATGACGACTCCAGCGTGCGCGAAGCCGCGCGTGCCAATCCATCCTATCCGCGCTTCTCGCTCTTCAAATCGCTCTTCGGGGGATGATGGCCGCGGCGATGGTCTCGCCCCGTCCCGCCGCCCCGGGCTAAAGCCCGCGGCTAGAAATGCCACAAGCCCCGTCTCGCTCGTTCCTCGCGAACGGGGCTTCAACCGCTCGCGTGGGCGACGCCCGCGGCGTGTTTGATGGCATTGTGTGGACGACAGCCGCTCCTCGGAGGCGCCTCCCGAACACCGCGTAGTTTGGAATTACGAGCAGGTGAAGCCCCGCCGGGCGAGCTCCGCGAGCCCAGGGCGGGGCTTATGGCCGTCTTAGCCGCGGGCTTCAACCCGTGGCGTACGCGGGCCGAGCCATCGATCCCATCCTCCCCCATCCGCCATCACCCCCGCAGCGTCTCCCACGTGTCCGCGAGCCGTTGCGCAAGCGCGCGCTGGCGTTCGCGCAACTCCAGCAGCGCCGGCCCACGCCGCGCACGGATGAAGAAGCGCCGCGCCTCGCCGCTGGCACGCCGCCACATGTCGATCACGATCACCGTCAGGATCGCCACCACCGGCAGCAGGAGCAGCGCGGGGACGCCGACCTTCCATCCCCACCTCCACCAGGCGGCGCCGGCCAGCAGCACCGTCCACACCAGGTGCAGCGCGATGCCGATGAGCGCCTTGTAGGTGGCGCGGATGTCGTGCGGCGGCTTTGCCCGGTCCGTCAGCCAGCCGGTGAGGCGGTACGGGATGTAGAACAGCGCCAGTCCCACGAGCGCGATCGGGAGGAGCGTCCGCAGCACCGTCAGCTGGCGAAAGGTCCACTTTGCAGCCTCGGCCGCGCTGGCGGAGGCTTTCACCTCCACGGGCGTCATCCGCAGCACCCGCAGCGTGCGCACGTGCTGGTGCACCAGGCAGGCGAGCTCCTCCCACTCGCCCGGGCGCTCGCGGCGCAGGCGGGCCAGCGCGGCCGTGGTGTTGCGCGTGCGCCCCACGCGCGCCGCGGGCGAGGGGTTGGTGGGGAGCTCCGCCGCGTAGACGGCCTCTGCCATCTCCACCAGCGGCGCATCCTCCCACCGCTCCAGGTTCACCGTCACCGCCTGCAGCGCCGCGTCGATGCGGGCCGTCAGCTCGCGGACGGCCTCGTAGTCATCCACCCCGCGCCCTTCGAGCCCCGCCCACTCCACCGGCTCGCCCACCACCGCCAGCGCCTCGCTGCGAAAGCGGTCCTTGCGGCGAAAGGTGAGCCCCACGGGGACGATGGGGATCGGCCGCCCCAGCAGCGCCGCGCCGCCCAGCGCGATGCGCGCCGCCCCCGTCTTGAGCGGCGCCAGCGAGGGGTTGCTGTGGCTGATCCCTTCGGGAAAGATGGCCACCGCCGCGCCCTCGGCCAGCACCGCGTAGACGGTGCGAAAGCTGTCCTCGTTCTTCGCCACCTCCGCCTCGTCGTCCGCGCGGCGGTAGACGGGGATGGCGCCCGAGCCGCGCACCAGCCACCCGACCATGGGATCGGTGAACAGCGGCGACTTGGCCAGAAAGCGCACCGGCCGCCCCGCCACCGCCGCCACCAGCGCCGGGTCCATCAGCGAGTTGGGGTGGTTGGCGACCAGGAGCACCGGCCCCTCCGCCGGCACCTTTCCCCCCGCGATGCCCAGGCGGTAGAACGTGGTGGTGACGAGCTTTGAGAATTTCGGAAAGAACGGAAGAAGCCACACGGCAGGGCGGGGGATCGGACGAGAGCGCTACGGCAGGCGCAGGGAAGGTAGGCGGATCAGCGGGACCGGGGCAACGGTACGGCCAGACCGTGTGTGGAGGATGTGGTGCGTCGGCAGGCGCCCCCCTCCCCGGCCCTCCCCCGCAAACTGCGCGGGGGAGGGAGGTGCGACGCACCTTTCGAAGCGGGATCGACGGGTTCGAACTGCGACGAACTCCAGCCCCTCCCCCCCCTCTCCGCGAGGAACGAGCGGGGAGGGGCTGGTGGAGGGCCCCCCCGCCGGCGGCAGCGTGCCGGTTCCGCTACTCGACAGAAATCAACTCACACTCCATAACTCACGCACTCACGCACTCACGCACTCACGCACTCACGCACTCACGCACTCACGCACTCACGCACTCACGCACTTTCGCACTTTCGCACTTTCGCACTCCCTCACGTCGCCCCCCAGATGCTCGGCCCGGCCTGCGCGACCGGCGGCGCGGCGTTGACGGCTGCGGCGGCGCCGTTGAAGGCGTCCCACTCGGCGCGGAGCTTTGTGTAGAGGTCGTGCAGCGGCGCGCCCGGCTCCTCGTACTGGCCCTTGCGGTCCCTGACCAGGTGGCGCAGCAGCACAAAGCAGCAGGTCGCCTCGCCCGCCAGCGAAACCGTGTTGAA
>DASQBH010001339.1:0-2546 GCA_035635315.1 Longimicrobium sp. | reverse complement strand
CTACTCGCACTCGCACGACGAGGTGGGGAACTCCGGCAAGTGGATCGGGCGTCTGGCCGCCGGCACCAAGTCCGACGAGGGCGTCTTCTCCGAGCTGGCTCGCGCGGCAGCAGGGTCGGGTGCACGCGGACGGACACGCCGGTATCGCCGTTGGCGTCGCCTTCGGCCGTCAGCTTCTCGGCGATCGCCAGCAGCTTGATGACGAATCCGGCGTCCTTCGCCGCGGCGATGTCCGCGGCGGTGACGGAACTGATGCCCTCGCAGTACACGTCGTCCAGGGAGAAACGCGTGTGGAAGGACAGCGAGGCGAGGATCGCGGCCTTGGAGGCGGCGTCGTAGCCCTCGACGTCGGCCGTGGGGTCGGCTTCCGCGTAGCCCAGCCGCTGGGCCTGGGCCAGGGCGTCGGCGAACTGCGCCCCGGTCGAGTCCATCTGGTCCAGGATGAAGTTGGTGGTGCCGTTGACGATGCCGAGCACCCGGGTGATCCGGTCGCCGGAGAGGCTGTCGCGGATGGGCCGCAGGATGGGGATCGCGCCGGCCACGGCGGCCTCGTAGGACAGCTGCACACCGGCCTTGTCCGCTTCCTCGTGGAGGGTGGGGCCGTCCTTGGCGACGAGCGCCTTGTTGCCGGTGACCACGCAGGCGCCGTTGCGCATGGCGGTCAGGATCAGGGTCCGGGCGGGTTCGATCCCGCCCATCAGCTCGATCACCAGATCGGCGTCCTTGACCAGAGTCTCGGCGTCGGTGGTGAACAGCTCACGCGGCAGGTCGACTTCCCGGGGGGCATCGAGGTTGCGCACGGCGATGCCGGCCAGCTCGAGGCGGGCGCCGGCACGGGAGGCCAGCATCTCGGCGTCGTCAAGGAGAATCCGCGCGACCTGGGCCCCGACGTTGCCACAGCCCAGGAGGGCTACTTTCAGGGTTCGCAATTCGGTCATTCAGACTCCCATGTCGCGGTTGAGCAGATCTTCTTCGGTTTCCCCGCGGACAATGAGCCGGGCAGATCCGTCGCGCACAGCGACAACGCCCGGCCGGGCCAGATAGTTGTAGTTGCTTGACAGGGCCCAGCAGTAGGCGCCGGTCCCCGGTACAGCGAGCAGATCACCGGCTGCCACGTCCTCGGGCAGATATACATCTCTAACAACTATGTCGCCGCTCTCGCAATGTTTGCCCACTACGCGGGACAGCTGCGGGGCCGCGTCCGACGTCCGGGAGGCCACAATGGCCGAGTAATCCGCGTCGTAGAGCACCGGGCGCGGGTTGTCGCTCATGCCGCCGTCCACCGACACATACCGGCGCGGGTACGTAACGCTGCCGCCGGCCTTTCCGGCTTCGCCGGGCGCCGGGGCATCGACCCGGACGGTCTTCAGCGTGCCCACCTCGTAGAGCGTGAAGGTGGTGCTGCCGACGATCGCACGGCCCGGTTCGATCGAAATCCGCGGGGCGGCAATCCCCAGTTCGGCGCATTTGGAGCGGACGACGGCGGCCATCGCCTGGGCGATTTCGGCGGCCGGGCGCGGGGTGTCCACGGGAGTGTATGCGATGCCGTAGCCGCCGCCGAGGTCCAGTTCGGGGAGCACGATCGAGTACTTGGTCTGCATCGCGGCGAGGAAGTCCAGCAGCTTCTCCGCGGCGAGGGCGAAGCCGTCCGGCTCGAAGATCTGCGAACCGATGTGGCAGTGCAGGCCCAGCAGTTCGATGCCGGGGTAACCGGACGCCGCGGCCACGGCTTCCTCGGCTGCGGACAGCCCGGCCTGCTCGGTGGAGTCCCCGGCCATGGAGAGTCCGAATTTCTGGTCCTCGTGGGCCGTGGCGATGAATTCGTGCGTGTGGGCATGGACGCCCGGGGTCAGCCGCAGCATGACCTTCGCGGTTTCACCGCGGGCGTCGGCGATCTTGGCGACGCGCTCGAGTTCGGCGAGGCTGTCCACCACGATCCGCCCCAGTTTCAGGTCCAGCGCGCGGTGGATCTCGCCGTCGGACTTGTTGTTGCCGTGCAGCGCGACGTCCGGGCCGGGGATCCCGGCGCGGGCGGCGACGGCGAGTTCGCCGCCGGAGGCCGTGTCCAGCCGCAGTCCCTCTTCCTCCACCCAGCGGACCACTGCCGTGCACAGGAAGGATTTGCCGGCGTAGTAGACGTCCACTCCCCCGCAGATGTCGGCGAAGGCGTCGTTGAACGCATCGGAGAAGGCACGGGCCCGGGCCCGGAAGTCGTTCTCGCTCATCACAAACAGGGGTGTGCCGAACTGGCGCTGGAGCTCGCTGACGGTGATGCCGTCAATGGCGAGTTCGCCGGCGTCGTTCCGGGTGACCCCGCCGGCCCACAGCGGCTCGTGCAGGGCATTGAGGTCGGCGGGGACCTGCAGCCATTCCGGGGCGAGCGGGGAGGCTGCGCCGGCGGTGGTGGACGGGTTCGTGGTCATGGCAGTTACATCCGTTCCGGCGCCGAGACGCCCAGCAGTTCCAGTCCGTTGGCCAGCACCTGGCTCGTGGCGTCGTTGAGCCACAGCCGGGTGCGGTTGAGATCGGTGATCGGCTCGTCGCCC
>DASQBH010001338.1:0-2643 GCA_035635315.1 Longimicrobium sp. | reverse complement strand
GAGACGGTGGTGGGGTGCTCCCTCCATTCCCAGCGGCTTGGGGAGACCGGCGCCGGGCAGGTGCCGATCGGCCGGCCCGTGGCCAACACGCGGCTCTACGCGCTGGACGCGCGCGGCGAGCCGGTTCCCGTCGGCGTGGCGGGCGAGCTGTACGTGGGCGGCGCGCAGGTGACGCGCGGCTACCTGGGGCGGCCGGGGCTGACGGCGGAGCGCTTCGTCCCCGATCCGTTCTCGACCGAAGGCGGCGCACGGCTGTACCGGACGGGCGACCGGGCGCGGTGGCAGGCGGACGGCGCCATCGAGTACCTGGGGCGGCTGGACTTCCAGGTGAAGGTCCGCGGCTTCCGCATCGAGCTGGGCGAGATCGAGGCGGTGCTGCGCCAGCACGAGAGCGTCGCAGACTGCGTGGTGATGGCGCGCGCGGGGACGGGCGAGACGCGGCTGGTGGCGTACGTCGTCGGAGGTGTGGAGGCGGCTGAGCTGCGCGCGCACCTGCGAGAGAGCCTGCCGGAGTACATGCTCCCGTCCGCGTTCGTCTTCCTGGACGCGCTGCCGCTGACGCCGAACGGCAAGCTGGACCGCAAGGCGCTGCCGGCGCCGGAGTACGCGGCCAACGCGGACCGGTACGTGGGGCCACGGACGCCCGTGGAGGAGGTGCTGGCGGGGATCTGGGCGGAGGTGCTGCGGCTGGAACGCGTGGGGGTGGAGGAAAGCTTCTTCGAGCTGGGCGGGCACTCGCTGCTGGCCACTCGCGTGGTCTCGCGCGTCCGGGACGTATTCGCCATCGAGCTGCCGCTGCGGGCGCTCTTCGAAGGACCCACAGTGGCGGAGCTGGCCGTGCGCGTGGAGGAGATGCGCCGCGCGGAGCTGCCGGTGCTGCCGCCGATGGTGCCGACCGAGCGCACGGGGGCGCTGCCGCTCTCCTTTGCACAGGAGCGGCTCTGGTTCCTGGACCGCATGGAGCCGGGGAGCGCCACCTACAACATCCTCGCGGCACGGCGCCTGGGCGGAGCCCTGGACGAGGCGGCGCTGGAGCGCGCGCTGGGCGAGATCGTGCGGCGTCACGAGGCGCTGCGGACGGTCTTCGCCGAGGTGGACGGCTCGGCGATGCAGGTGGTGGCGCCCTTCGGCGGGTTCGCCCTGCGGGTGGAGGACCTGTCGGGGTTGGGCGAGGCGGATCGCGAGGCGGCGGTGAGGCGCCGGGCCGGGGAAGAAGCGCGTCGAGGGTTCGACCTCTCGGCGGGCCCGCTCTTCCGTCCCGCGCTGCTGCGGCTGGGCACCGAGGACCACGTGCTGCTGCTCTCGATGCACCACATCGTCAGCGACGGGTGGAGCATGGGGGTGCTCTTCCGCGAGCTGTCGGCGCTGTACGCGGCGTACCGCGAGGGCGGTGAGTCGCCGCTGGCGGAGCTGGCGGTGCAGTACGCCGACTATGCCGTGTGGCAGCGGGAGCAGCTGGCGGGCGAGGTGCTCGAGCGGCAGCTGGCGTACTGGAAGGAGCGCCTGGCGGGCGCGCCGGAGCTGCTGGAGCTGCCCACCGACCATCCCCGCCCGGCGGTGCAGACGTTCCGGGGGGCGCACGAGCGGATCGAGCTTCCCCTCGAGCTGCTGGAGCGTCTCCAGCGGCTGGGGCGGAGCGAGGGCGCGACGCTGTACATGGTGCTGCTCTCCGCGTTCCAGGTGCTGCTCTCGAAGTACGCCGGGAGCGAGGACATCGTCGTGGGGAGTCCGATCGCCGGACGCACACGCCGGGAGGTGGAGGAGCTGATCGGCTTCTTCGTCAACACGCTGGTGCTGCGGACCGACCTCTCGGGTGACCCGGGCTTTCGCGAGGTGCTGCGGCGGGCGCGGGAGGTCACGCTCGGCGCGTACGAGCACCAGGAGGTGCCGTTCGAGAAGCTGGTGGCCGAGCTTCAGCCGGAGCGCAGCCTCAGCCACTCCCCTCTCTTCCAGGTCGCGTTCTCCCTGCAGGACCGCAACCCGCCCGCGGGCGGTCTCGCCGGTCTGGAGGCCGGGGCCGTGGAAGCGGAGCTCGGGACCACGAAGTTCGACCTCGAGTTGAACTTTGCCGTGCACGCGCAGGGCCTGCGCGGTGTGCTGGCGTACAGCACGGACCTGTTCGAGCGCAGCACGGTCGAGCGGATGCTGGAGCGCCTGCACCGGGTGCTGGAGCAGGTCGCCGCGGACGCGGACGTGCGCCTCTCGCAGCTGGAGCTGCTCTCGGCGGAAGAGCGCGAGCAGGTGCTCGGGACGTGGAACCACACGGAGCGCGAAACCTCCGACCCGCCGGCCCACGCGCTCTTCGCCGAGTGGGCACGCCGCGCTCCGCAGGCCGTCGCCCTCCTGGACGGCCCCCAAGCCGTGACCTACGGCGCGCTGGACCGGCGCGCGTCGATCCTCGCCCGGCACCTGCGCGACCTGGGCGTCGGAGCCGAGACCCCGGTGGGCCTGTGCATGGAGCGCACGCCCGAGCTGCTGGTGGGCGTGCTGGGAATCTGGAAGGCGGGCGGCGCCTACGTCCCCCTCGATCCGGGGTACCCGGCGGAGCGGCTTGGCTGGATCATCGCCGACGCGGCGCTGCCGGTGGTGGTCGCCACGGCGGACACGGTCGGGGTGCTGCCGGAGCACGGAGCCACCCTCGTA
>DASQBH010001337.1:0-5117 GCA_035635315.1 Longimicrobium sp. | reverse complement strand
CATGGGCGCCACGGCCACCGCGGGCGCGATGGTGCCGGGCGGCGGCTTCTTCCCTCCCCCGCAGCCGGCAGCGGAGAGCAGCACGCACAGCGCCGCGCAGGCGAACGGCAGCATCCGCCGCGCGAAGAGGCGGCGGACGGGAAGGATCGGGCGGCGCATCAAAGCAGGTGTCCCCCGTCGACGGGAATCACGGCGCCCGTGATGTGGCGCGCGTACTCGGAGCAGAGAAAGACCACGACGTTCGCCACGTCCTGCGGATCGCCCAGGCGGCCCAGCACGGCGCGCTCGCGGGCGGTGTCCAGGATCTCGGCCGGCACGCCGTTGGTGAGCCGCGTGGTGCGGATGTACCCCGGCGCCACCGCGTTCACGTTCACGTTGTTGGGCCCCAGCTCCAGCGCGGCGCTTCGCGTAAGGCCCAGGAGCCCCGCCTTGGACGCGCTGTAGTTGGCCAGCCCGAACTCGCTGCGGATGCCGTGGACGGACGAAACGTTGACGATCTTGCCGTCGTGCTGGCGGCGGAACAGCGGCGCCACCGCGCGGATCATGTGGAACGCGCCGGTCAGGTTGGTATCCAGCACCGACCGCCACTGCTCGTCGGAAAGCCGCCAGAGCGCGCGGTCGCGGGCGATGCCTGCGTTATTGACGAGGATGTGGATGGCGCCGAACTCCTCGTGCGTCTGCTGGACGAAGCGGTCCACCGCCTGGGGGTCGCGCACGTCGCACTCGGCGCAGCGCACGGTCACCTCCAGCTGGCGGATCTCGCGGGCCGTGTCCTCCGCCTCTTCGTGGATGCCGCTGGCGCCGTCGTACGAAAAGTAGTTGAACGCCACGTGCACCCCGTGCCGCGCCAGCTCCAGCGCGATGGCCCGCCCGATCCCCGTGGCCCCGCCGGTGACGATGGCCACCCGCCCCCGCAGCCCGGTGCCGTACTTGAGGGCCTTGGTCTGCGTCTCTTCCACCACGTCTTCCAGCAGCTGCTCCACCGGGTCGGTGTCGCCGCGCATGATGGTGCCGGGCAGGCTGGGAAGGGGCTGATACGCCGCGCTGGGAAGTTCGGCTGCGCGCGGCTCGTCTTCGCGGGGATCGCGAGGGGGCATTCCGGCGACCGGTGTGGGGGTGCGATGGGGCTGCGGGCGGTCCGGGAAAGCTACCGCCCGCCGCACCGCCGGGGCAAGCGCTGCATGCGCCCGTGCGGACACGCCGGACACACGGGAGGGCAACTTTCGTGCGCAGACTGAACTGAGAGGGAAGAGGGGACAGGGAATAGGGAATAGGGAATAGGGAATAGGGAATAGCGGGCGGGACAGCCGGACCAGCATCGCACTGCGCCCGCGGGGCCCTCTCCCCCGCCCCGGCCTTTCGCTCGTTCCTCGCGACGGCGGGGCGACCCCTCCCCCAAACTGCGGGGGAGGGGTGGGCGTGAAAATCGGAGATTATCGAGCGGGATCGAATTCTCCCCTCTCCGTGAGGAACGAACGGGGAGGGGCCGGGGGAGGGGCACCCCGCGGACGCAGTTCGATGTTGTTCGAAGCACAACGAACAAGGGGCCCCGCCACATCGCGACGGAGCCCCCCGAATCGAGATCGCCCTTGCAGGCTATTCCCTATTCCCTATTCCCTATTCCCTATTCCCTGCAGTCCCCTCAGTACGGCGACGCGTCGTAGTTGTCGATCTGCGCGCGCTGCAGCTTTCCGCTGTAGTCCAGGTAGCAGACCTTGGTCTCGCTGTAGAACTCGTAGACCTCCCAGCCGCCCTCGCGGTGGCCGTTGCCCGTCTGCTTCACCCCGCCGAACGGCAGGTGCGCCTCGGCGCCGATCGTCGGCGCGTTGACGTAGGTGATGCCGTTGTCCAGGTCCTGGAAGGCGCGGAAGCTGGCCACCGCGTCGCGCGTGTAGATGGACGAGCTAAGGCCGTACTTCACCTCGTTGTTGATCCGGATCGCCTCGTCCAGCTCGTTGAAGCGGATCACCGACAGCACCGGCCCGAAGATCTCCTCCGTCGCCAGCCGCGAACCGGGCTTGACGTCCGTAAAGATGGTGGGCGAGAAGAAGAAGCCGTCGTCCAGCCCGTCGCCGCTGGGCCGCTCGCCGCCCAGCGCCAGGTTGGCCTCGCCCTTCCCGATCTCCACGTACTCCTCCACCTTCTGACGGCTGGCCTCGTGGATCAGCGGGCCCACGTCCACGCCCTTCTCCAGCCCGTAGCCCAGCTTGAGCCCCTTCGCGCGCTCCATCAGCCGCGCCACGAAGTCGTCGTGGATCTCGTTCTGCAGCAGCAGGCGGCTGGTCGCCGTGCAGCGCTGCCCCGTGGTGCCGAACGCGCCCCACAGCACGCCGTCGATGGCCAGGTCCAGGTCGGCGTCGGCCATCACGATCTGCGCGTTCTTGCCGCCCATCTCCAGCGACAGCCGCTTGTGCATCCGCCCGCACGTCTGGGCGATGATCGAGCCCGTCTCCGTCGATCCCGTAAAGGAGATGACGGGGATGCCGGGATGCTCCACGATCGCCGCGCCCACTTCCTCGCCCAGCCCGTGGACCAGGTTCACCACACCCTTGGGGATCCCTGCCTCCTCCAGCACCTCGATCAGCAGCGCCACGGTGTGCGGCGTGTCCTCGGCCGGCTTGATGACCACCGTGTTCCCGCAGATCAGCGCCGGGAACATCTTCCAGGTGGGGATGGCCAGCGGGAAGTTGAAGGGGGTGATCAGCCCGCAGACGCCGATGGGGCGGCGGTACGTCATCGCCCACTTGTTGCGCAGCTCCGACGGCACCGTGTGGCCGAACAGCCGGCGGCCTTCCACGCCCGCGTAGTAGGCCGTATCGATCCCCTCCTGAAGGTCGCCGCGCGTCTCCTGCAGCGTCTTGCCCATCTCGCGCGTGGCCGCCCTGGCGATCTCGTCCTTGCGCTCGGTGAGCAGGTCACCCACGCGGCGCAGGATGTCGCCGCGCGCCGGCGCGGGGGTGCGGCTCCAGTCGGTGAACGCGTCCCGGGCCGCGGCCACGGCGCGGTCCACGTCCTCGCGGCCGCTGCGCGGGAACATGCCGATCAGGTCCGACTGCTTTGCCGGGTTGCGGTTCTCGAAGTATTGGCCCGTGGACGGCTCCACCCACTCGCCGCCAATGAAGTTCTTGAAGTTGTCCGCCATGCTGCGTTCGTCCGGTTCTAACGTAAGCGGCTCGCGCGAGCCGGTGGATCGGGAAGCCGGGGAATCTAACCTCCGGGGCAAGAGGTGCAACGCGCGCCGCCCGCCGCGGCCCCGCGGCAGCCTGCCGGATCCCGCCGAACCTCACGCAAACAGGCGGCATCCCGGCCGGGGACGGATCCGGAGCGACGCCGGATTCCACATCTCGTGCACTCCGAAAAGACTGGTTCACGCGGAGGCGTGGAGGAAACGAAAGAGGACGCGGAGGATGAGTTCCCTCCGAGTCCTCTCGTTGTTCTTCCGCGTCTCCGCGTCTCCGCGTCTCCGCGTGAACCAGTCTTTTCGGGGATTGGCACGACGCACCACGGAACCGAAAGATCCGCGGGCCGACCGTCGCGGGATTCGCGTCAGCCGCAGCGTTGCACGGGCGCGTCGGAGGGGAGCGGGGCGGGCGCGCCGGCGGGGCGAAGGACGAACGCCGCGCGCGGCTGCGGGGCGTCCGGCGCCCACCCCCGGCGCGGCGCGCGCAGGCACCCGCGGACGGTGCCGTCCGGCTCCGGCACCCCCGAGAACTCGAAGGAGCTCCCCGCGTCGCCCGCCATCCCGCTGATCCCCCAGACCAGGGAATCGCCTTCCAGGCGCCCGTGGACCCACTGCTCCCCCGCGGCGGCCCGCGCGAACGCCCACACGCTGTCCGCCCCCGCCGCCTCCCGCCGCCACTCCGGCGCGAACGAGACCGCAACGGTGTCGGCCGCGGGCCGCAGCCACACCACCACGCCGTGGTACGCCCCCGGCTGGGGAGCCGCCCCGCGCGCCCCGGCCCCCGCGGGGGGGCACGCGCACAGGGCCAGCGCCAGCCCGGCGGCGGCGGGCCAGGGGCGGCGGCTCACGGCCGGGGCTGCCCCACGCAGAACTGCGAGACGTCCTTGCCCACCGCGTGCGACAGGATGATGAGCGCGTCCTGCGCCGTCACCTGCTCGTCGCAGTTGGCGTCGCCGTACGCGGCCGTCCACCCCTCGGGGAGCGTCCTGCCCACCGCCGCGGAGAGCACCGCCAGGGCGTCCTGCGCGGTCACGGCGCCGTCGCCGGTGGCGTCGCCGGCCAGGTGCGTGGGCGGCATGACGCCCTCCACCTTGAGCCGGAACACCCGGTCGCCCGCCACGCCGTACATCGTTCCGTCCGGCGCCAGCGCCATGGCCTGGGGGAACGGCTGGGGCGTCCACCAGGAGCGCTGCAGCTCTCCCGAGGCGCTCATCCGGCGCAGGTCCGGGTAGCTCAGGTAGTAGCTGCGGCCGTAGAACGCGCCCCCCTCGCCGATCTCCAGCTGCTGCTGGGTGGACCCGTCCGACGCGGACACGCTGGCCACCACGGCGCCCGTCGCGGGGTTCACCCGCCGGATCTGCACGCCGTTCACCGCGGCGTACACCATGCCGTCCGCGGCCCCGTACGCCACGCCGTAGGTCCACTCGGTGGTCAGGCGCGTCACCACGCCCGCCGCCGTGCGGCGCCACAGCCCGTTGTCCGTGGCGGCGAACAGGTCGCCCGCGGGGGTCACCAGCACGTCGTACACGGTCCCCGTGACGGTGAGCACGGTAGAGACCGTGCCGTTCTTCGCCACGCGCACCACCCGCTGCGCCTCGGCCACGTACGCCGAGCTGTCGGGCCCGAACGACATCCCCCACCACGCGGCGGTGCCGGTGGTCGCCCACGGCCGGGTCTGGCCCGTCTGCGGGTCCATGCGCAGCACCTGCCCGTTCACCTGCACCACCCCCAGGTCGCCCTCCGGCGCCACGGCCAGCGCCACGGGGCGGCTGCTCATCTTGTCCGGGGTCAGGAAGACGACCTCGCGCTCGTACACCCGCATCCGCACCTCCAGCACCGCCGGGCCGGCCCAGTCGTCGGCCGCGCGGGCCAGCACGTAGCCCACGTAGTCGCCCTGCTCGCGGCCGCCGCGCGTGGCCGTGAGCACCACGGGCAC
>DASQBH010001336.1:0-8810 GCA_035635315.1 Longimicrobium sp. | reverse complement strand
ACCTACGCCCGCACTCCGCGCGCCGCACGCGACGCTTGCGCGGCGACCCACCAGCCGCAATCCTGCTGCGCGCACGCCCTCCGCACATCCCTCCGCCGCGCCCATGCCCATCGACCGCTTCTACGTGATCCTGAACCCCACCGCAGGGCGCGGAGCCGCCGCGCGGGTGCGCGGCATCGTCGAGCGCGGGATGGCGCAGGCGGGGGCGACCTTCACCATCGCCGAGACGGCGCGGCGCGGGCATGCGGCGCAGCTGGCCGAGGCCGCGGCGCGCGACGGGTGGCCGGCCGTGGTCGCGGTGGGCGGCGACGGCACGGTGCACGAGGTGGTGAACGGGCTGATGCGCGCGGCCGGCGGCGGGGCGTCCGTGCCGCTGGGCATCGTGGGCGTGGGGAGCGGAAACGACTTCGCGAAGCTGGCGGGGGTGCCCAACGACGCTGCGGCAGCCGTGCGGCGGATGACGGAGGCGGAGCCGCGCGCCGTGGACGTGGGCCGCGTGGGCGACGAGTGGTTCAGCAACGGGGTGGGGATCGGGCTGGACGCGCGCGTGGCCATCGAGGTGGACCGCCGCCGCCGCTTTCGCGGGCTGGCGATGTACCTGCACGCGCTGGCCGGCGTGCTGCGCGCCTTTCGCCCGCCGCACATGACGGTGGAGCTGGACGGTGAGCGGGTGGCGGAGGGGCCCATGACGCTGGTAACCATCGGCAACGGCGGGCGGCACGGGGGCGGATTCTGGATCTGCCCGGACGCAAAGATCGACGACGGGGTGATGGACATGTGCGTCTGCACGGAGCTGGGGACGCTGGGCATCCTCTGGTTTCTGCCGCAGGTGATGCGCGGCACGCACACGGGCGCCCGCTGCGTGCGCATGCACCGCGGCACCCGCGTCCGCGTCACCAGCCCCGACCCGCTCCCCGTGCACGCCGACGGCGAGATCATCGCGGACGATGCGCGCGAGCTGATCATCGAGCTCCATCCCGGCCGGCTGCGCGTCCTCGCCTGATCCTCCGCAGTAAACTAAGGTTTTCTTGGCGAGCCGGGCCCGCCGGGGTATCTTCTACCGTAGCAGATCACGCTCTCCCATCTCACGATCCAGATCCGTCCAGCCGCTCGTTTTTCTGTTCATCCGGATGGCTTTCCCAGCGCCTCGCCGCGCCTGATTCGCAGGTGCCGCGCGCGGGTTTCGTGTCCCTGAAACCACTCAATTCCCAGGAAGCGACAATGACGATGCGACGCGTGGTGACGATGCTGTGCGGGATGCTGGCGATGGCGGGGTGCGCGACGGGGATGGGCGGGGGCGCGGGCGGGGTGCCGATGCAGTTCATCGGCACGTGGAACGGGATCGGCTCGCAGAGCGACCAGCCGGGCGAGTGGACCATCGAGGCCATCATCGTGGGCGGGCCGGCGGAGCAGGTGGGGACGATCTCGTACCCTTCGCTGGAGTGCGGCGGCGTGCTGCTGCTCCGCGGCGTACGCGACGGAGCGCTGGAGGTGCTGGAAGACATCACCTACGGCGATTGCGTAGACCAGGGAACGATCACCCTCACGCCCACCGGAGAAGGCACCCTGCGGTTCGACTGGCGGATCGACGGGAGTGACGTGATCGCGCGCGGCACGCTGACGCGGGTGAGGTGAGTGCGTGAGTGCGAGAGTGCGAAAGTGCGAAAGTGCGAAAGTGCGAAAGTGAGATTCTGAGGCGCTTTCGCGGCTGAATATCCCCGTCGGCAACCTTCGACGGGATCGCGGCGGACCTCCCTGGTCCGCCGCTGCGTAGCAGAAACCACTCACAAGGAGCCAAACGATGAGAAAGATGATCACGTTGGTGGCGCTCGTGGCCCTTGCCGCCTGCGACAGTGCCACGGGCTCGGACCGCAGCAGTCGAGAAGCACCCGGCGGCGGCGAGGCCCGCGCGCCCGAAGCGCCCAGCCTTTCCGGCGGCGCCGGCCACCGCGCGGCCATCCCCAGTGTGCGCCGCCGTGCGTTCAGTTCCGGATCGGGCCTCTACGCGGCGCGCGCGGTGGCGACGGATGGCGGCGAAGTGACCCTGGAGATCCGCAGCAGCACCTCGGCGGGCTTCAGCTCGCTCACGTCCGGGACCCTGGAGGAAACGGACACCGGCACCGGAGAGGCGGACCACGACTTCGCGGTGACGGCCGGCACCCGCTACCTGATCATCGCGTACCCATCCTCCGGCGGCGGCGCAACGCTGGATGCCACGCACGCCTCCTTCATCGAAATCGACCCCTGAAGGATCGACGCTCCCCGCACGGAACGCGGAGGGCGGGAGTGGACGGTCGAGGGCGCGGAGAACCATCGGGGTTCTCCGCGCCTCTTTTGGCTTCACATCCAGGTCCGCCAGGCGCTCGATCGGGACGATCGGTGTCATTCTGCGGGAGGCGCCGCGCGTAAACGTCTTTCTCGCACGACCGCCAGGCGCCGACCGAAGAATCTCTATCGGGAACGGGCGGCTTCTCGCGCGGAACCCATGGTAGCCGACAGGACCGTGCGCCCATCGTAAAGATCCTTCGGTCGGCGCGCCGGGCTACCGTGTGTCTGGACAGACGGGGGTGCGCGCATCCCTCAGGATGACACCGTTTGCCGAATCCGTATCCGAAATCTTTTTGCGGATCCGGTATGAACGGTGGATGGGTCATCCTTCCCATGCGGCTCATGGGGAGGATGAGCATCATTCACCCGTCGGAGCGAAGGCTGGATGCAGGCTGACCTACCCGTGCGAAGCAGATCCAACCCACAAGGAGCCGAACGATGAAGAAGATGCTCACGTTGATGGCTATTCTGGCCGTGGCCGCGTGCGACAGCGCCACCGCCTCGGACCGGGGCGGCAGCGCGCAGAACGCCCAGCAGCCCCAGGCGCAGGAGGCGACCGCCAGCCTTTCCGGCGGGGCCAGCCACCGCGCGGCGATCGTCAGCGTGCGCAAGCGCATCGTCGGCACGCCGTCGCTGTACGAGGCACGCGCGCTGGCGGTAGACGGCGGCGAGGTGACGCTGGAGATCCGCAGCAGCCCGACGGCCTTCAACACCCTCACGTCCGGAACGCTGGTGTTCTCGAGCACGGGCACTGGCGAGGCGAATACATCCTTCCAGTTCACCGCCGGCACGCGGTACCTGGTGATCGCGTACCCCTCTTCCGGCGGCGGCACCACACTCGACGCCACGCACGCCCACTACCTGGACGTCGTGCCCTGATCCCGGGTGGCGTTGGCCCCGTGCGGATGCGGATTCAGACGACAGAGGCGCGGAGAGCCACCGGGGCTCTCCGCGCCTCTCGTTTCCCGCGGACCTCTCGAGGGCCGGGTCAGCGCGCCCGCATCGCCTTCGTCAGCACGCGGTCCAGCGAGTTGGCGAAGGCCTGCTTGTCGCGGTCGCCGTAGGGGCGCGCGCCGCCGGTCTCCACGCCGGAGCCGCGCAGCCCGTCCATGAAGTCGCGCACGGAAAGCCGCTCGGCCACGTTGTCGGGCGTGTACTCCTCACCGCGCGGGTCGATGGTGTACACGCGCTTTTCCACCAGCGCCGCCGCCAGCGGGATGTCGGCCGTCACCGCCACGTCGCCGGGGGCGGCGTTGTCGGCGATGTAGCGGTCGGCCACGTCAGGCCCGCCCTCCACCCGCACCGCCGAGACGTACGCGTTCCCCGGCGGCACCGGCATCCGCTGGTTGGCCACCAGCACCGTCTCCAGTTCCAGCCGCTTCGCCGCGCGAAACGCGATCTCCTTTACGTCACGCGGCGCGGCGTCCGCATCGATCCACAGCTTCATCATCCAATCCGGTTGGGTGTTGATGCGGAGAAGGTAAATCCGGGCCGGGCCAATGCGCGAATCCTCTCGTACCGCTCCGTCCAATTCCGTGCACTCTTCAAGACCCACAAAAGAAATCCTCACGCAGAGTTAGCAGAGTTAGCAGAGTTAGCAGAGTTTGTTCGAGCCGTTCCCGCTGAATCACTACCCCATCAGAGGGAATGCCGTGAGAAAACTCTGCTAACTCTGCTAACTCTGCGTGAGGCCAATCTTTTTCCCGACGCACGAGCAGCATCGTCGGAACCGCCTGGGAGCAACTCCGTTAACTCCGTTGACTCCGTGTGAGGCGTATCCGTGAAGATGTCGGATCGCATGAATGTCTGCCCGGCGGCAGGGAATGCAGGCATCTTTACATGGCGCGCATCTGCCGCTACCTTGGCGCTCGACATAGTAGCAGGAGGGCCTCACGGAAGCCGGTGAAAATCCGGCGCGGCCCCGCCACTGTAAGAGGCCCGGCACCCATCGCCGGCCCCGTCCCGCTCAACCAGCCACTGGGCACCTGCCCGGGAAGGCGAGCGGCGACCGCCTCGAGCCAGGAGACGCGGCCCCTCTGCTCCCGCAATTTGGCAAACCCCTCGCGGGAGGGGAGCGGGGCCATCGTATGCCGGGCCGGCACCACGCTCCACCACGCGTGCTCCGTCCGCGCCATCCGTGCCCGTCCCTTCCGCGTTCCATCGGAAGGACGGGCTTTTTGTCGTCGCGCAGCCGCGCCATCCACCCACTACGCCTCCTGCGCGCCGCCGCCCTGGCCGCGCTGCTGGCGCTCCCCGCGTGCGGCGACGGCGGTGGGCGGGCGTCCGCGTCCGCACCCATCGCGGTGGTGGACGACGCGGGCGACACGCTGCGGCTGGCCCAGCCCGCGCAGCGCATCGTTTCCCTGGCGCCCAACGCGACGGAGACGCTGGTGGCCATCGGCGCGCGGCCGCAGCTGGTGGGGCGCTCGGACTACGACGTGGGGCTGGGGGTGGACTCCATCGCCTCCGTGGGCGGCGCGCTGGACCCGTCGCTGGAGCGGCTCGTCGCGCTGCGGCCGGACCTGGTGATCGGCTGGCACTCCGCCGGCGCCAACCCCGTGCGCGACCGGCTGCGCGAGATGGGCATCCCCTTCCTTGCCGTCCGCACCACCGACACCACCGACATCTACCGCACCATCGGCGTGCTGGGCCGCGTCACCGGACGCGCCGCATACGCCGACTCCGTTGCCGCCGGCGTCCGTGAGCAACTGGCGGCGGTCCGCGCCTCGGTGGCCGGCCGCCCGCCGCGCACCGCCTTCTACGTGGTCGGCGAGGAGCCGCTGATGACGGCGGGGCCCACCACCTTCACGATCCAGCTGCTGGAGATCGCCGGCGGGCGCACGGCGTTTCCGGACGCAACCGGGCAGCCGCAGTACGTGTCGATGGAGGAGCTGGTCCGCCGCCAGCCGGAGTTCGTCTTCCTTCCCATGGAGACGAACGACATGGAGCGGCTGGCGGAGCTGGGCAGGCGCCCGGGGTGGCGGGAGCTGAATGCATTCCGCGAGGGAAAGGTGCGCATGCTCCCGGCCAGCCAGGTGAACCGGATGGGCCCGGGGATCGGCGCAACGGCGCGCCTGTTCCGCGACGCGCTGCACCCGGACCTGGCGGAGCAGTGAGACCCCTCGCCCGGCTGCTGCTGCTGGCCGCCGTGCTGGCGGGCGCGCTGCTGCTGAGCGTGCGCCTGGGCGCCGTGCGCCTGGGGACGCGCGAGGTGGTGGACGCCCTGCGCGGCGCGGGAGATCCCGCGACGGTGGCCATCGTCCGCCGCCTGCGCGTGCCGCGCTCGCTGCTCGCGGCACTCGTCGGTGGTGCGCTGGCGGCGAGCGGGGCGTGCTTTCAGGCGCTGCTGCGCAACCCGCTGGCGGAGCCCTACGTCCTCGGCGTCTCCGGCGGCGCGGCGGTGGGCGCGGTGGCGGTGATCGTCCTGGGCGCCAGCGCGGCGAGCGGAACGGTGGCGCTGGCGGCGTTCGCGGGGGCGGCGCTCTCCATCGTCCTCGTCCTGCGGCTGGCGGCTTCGGCGGGGCGGACGCTGGACACGCGTGTGCTGCTGCTGGCCGGCGTGGTGGCGGGGGCGTTCTTCAACGCCTGCATCCTCCTCGTCCTCACCTTCAGCGACGCGGAAAGCTTTCGCGCGGCGCTCTTCTGGATGATGGGCAGCTTCAGCGGAGCCACGTGGCGGGAGATCGGGCTGCTGGCACTGGCCGGCGGCCCCGCCCTCCTGCTGCTGATGGCGCTGGCCCGGCCGCTGAACCTCCTGTCGATCGGCGAAGAGACGGCGGCGTACCTGGGGGTGCGGACGGAGCGCGCCAAGCTGGCGGCGTACGGCACCGCCTCGCTGCTGACGGCGGCGTCCGTGGCGGTGAGCGGGGTGATCGGCTTCGTGGGGCTGGTCATCCCCCACGTGGTGCGGATGCTGTGGGGGCCGGACCACCGCTTCCTGATCCCCGCCTCCGTCCTGCTCGGCGCGACGTTCCTGGTGCTGGCGGACGTCCTCGCCCGCACGGTCGCCGCGCCCGTGGAGCTGCCGATCGGCGTGGTGACGGCGTTCGTGGGGGTGCCGTTCTTCATCTGGATCCTGCGCAGGAGGGGCGCATGAGCGGATGGCGCTGCGCCGGCCTCACCTACCGGTATCCGGAATCGGCCCACCCCGCCGTGCTGGACCTGTCGCTGGACATCCCGGAAGGCGCCACGACGGCGGTGCTGGGGCCCAACGGGTCGGGAAAGTCCACGCTGCTGCGGCTGCTGCTGGGCATCCTTCCCCCCTCCGCGGGGACGGTGGAGTTCGGGGGCACGCCGGTGGCGCGATGGGGGCGGGATGCGCTGGCGAAGGCCGTGGGCGTGGTGCCGCAGGGGGAGGAGACGGTGTTCCCCATCAGCGTGCGGGAGATGGTGGCGATGGGGCGGTACCCGCACCTGGGCGCGTGGCGGCGGGAGGGGGATGCGGATCGCCGCGCGGTGGAGGAGGCGATGCGCCGCTGCGACGTGTGGGACCTGTCCGCGCGCCCGGTGCCCACGCTCTCGGGCGGGGAGCGGCAGCGGGCGAGGGTGGCGCGCGCGCTGGCGCAGGAGGCGCCCACGCTGGCGCTGGACGAGCCCACGGCGGCGCTGGACGTGGCGCACGAGATGTCGATCTTCGAGCTGCTGCGCGACCTGGGGCACGCGGGCAAGACGGTGCTGCTGGTGACGCACAACCTGAATCTTGCCGCCCGCTACGCGGACCGGCTGGTGCTGCTGCACCGCGGGCGGGTGGCGGCGGAGGGGACGCCGGCGCAGGTGCTGACGCGCGACAACGTGGAGCGCGTGTACGGCTGGCCGGTGGAGATCGTGCCGCACCCCGGCCCCGGGCCGGACACCGGCGCGCCGCAGGTGGTGCCGCTGGCGGGTGACCAGTGCGTGCGCATGTCGCACGGGGAGGGGCGGGCCGATGCGGCGTGAGCTTCCCCCACCCCCCGGCCCCCTCCCCCCGCAAACTGCGCGGGGAGAGGGGGGGAACGGCGGACTGGATCGAGATCGAAGCGAGACGAAGGTCATCGAACTGCGTCCGCGGGGTGCCCCTCCCCCGGCCCCTCCCCGTTCGTTCCTCACGGAGAGGGGAGAATTCGATCGCGCTTCGGACAGGTGCGACGCACCTCCCTCCCCCGCGCAGTTTGCGGGGGAGGGTCGGGGAGGGGGGCGGCCCATCATCCCGCTCCACCCCACCCGAAGCGCACCGCAGGCTGCCTCCCCACGGCTCTCCCGGCTGCTCCGCGGACTGATGACGGTGGGGGGGATGATCGCCAGCCTGCTGCTCGCGACGCCCGCGGCGGCGCAGCGGCCGGGGGAGATCGCGGGGCGGGTGGTGGAGGCGGGGACGGCGGCGCCGGTGGAGGCGGCGGCGGTGGAGGTGCCGGAGCTGGGGGTGCGCGCCTGGACGGACGGCACGGGCCGCTTTCGCCTGCGCGGCGTAGAGCCGGGGACGTACCGCGTCCGCGTCTCGCGGAGCGGGTACGCGGCGCGGCAGGTGGCGGCGGAGGTGCGCAACGGCGAAGAGGCATGGCTGGAGGTCCAGCTCGCCCCCGCGGCCGTGGCGCTGCAGGCGGTGCGGGTGACGGCGGAGCCGGCGGAGGGCGGCACCCTCGTGTCGCGGGAGGAGATCGAGGCGGGAGGCGCACGCACGGCGGCGGAGGTGCTGGAGCGCGTGCCGGGCGTCGTCGTCCGCTCGGTCGGAGCCACGGGGGCGCGGACGGTCAGCATCCGCGGCAGCACGGCGGACGCGGTGCTGGTGCTGGTGGACGGCGTGCCGCTGAACGATCCCGTCAGCGGCGAGGCGGACCTGGGCGCCGTCCCCGCGCAGTCCATCGACCGCGTGACGGTGCTCCCCGGCGCCCGCTCCGCCCGCTACGGCCCCCGCGCCGCCGCCGGCGTGGTGCTGATCGAGACGCGCGCGGCGGAGGTCCGGCGCGCGGCGGAGCTGTCGGTCGGGACGTTGGAGGAGCGCTCCGGGCGCGGGGAGTGGGGGATCGGCCGCTCCGGCCTGGTGGTCCAGGCGGGCGGTGAGGCGCGGCGGATCGAGGGCGGGTTCGATCACCCCCGCTCCGTGGACGACGCGACGATCGTGCGGCGCCGGAACGCGGACCTGGAGGAGTGGAGCGGGTTCGCGGCGCTCGCCGGGCGCGCGGCGGGGGGCGAGGTGCGCCTGCGGGGCGGATGGGATGCGCTCGACCGCGGCCTGCCGGGGCGCGACCACACGCCGTCCCCTGCCGCGCGGCAGGAGATGGAGCGCGGCCGCGGGTCCCTGAGCTGGCGGCGGACGTCGGATCTCGGCTCGGTGTCGGCGCTGGTCTCCGGCGCGGCGCAGCGGGTGCGGTACGCGGACCCGCTGCCGCCCTTTGGCACGGCGTACGACGACACCACGCGGGTGCGGCAGGCGTCGATCCGGGTGGAGGCAGAGCGGATCGCCACGAGCGGAGCCGGCGACTCACCGTCCCCCTATTCCCTATTCC
>DASQBH010001335.1:0-3741 GCA_035635315.1 Longimicrobium sp. | reverse complement strand
GGGGGCGCGGAAGATGGCATCCACGGGGATCTCCACCCCGAAGTGGCGCCGCAGCCGCGCAATCACCCGTGTGCCCAGCAAGGAGTGGCCGCCCAGCTCGAAGAAGTCGTCGTCCGCGCCGATCCCGGCGACGCCCAGCATCTCCTCCCACACCGCCGCGACCGCCTCCTCCAGCTCGCCCGACGGCGCCGTGTACGCCGTGCGCAGCGCGGGGCGGCCGTGCTCCGCGGGGCGCGCCTCCGGCTCGGCGGGTGCGTCGGCGACGGAGGTGGATGGGGCGGCGTGGATCCACTTCTCCAGCCGCGCGTCCAGATCACCCGTGGAGACGACGAGCTGGGGGACGCGTGGCAGGGCCAGGACGCGGCGGAACGCCTCCGTCCCCTCCTCCGGCGTCATGGAGAAGCCGATCTCCCCCGCGCCGAAGTGCCAGCCGTCCCAGTTCACCGACCGCCACGGTAGCGGCGAGGCGTGCGCGAAGGCGTCGAGATAGGCGTTCGCCGCGGCGTAGCCGGCGAAGCGCAGCCCGCCCAGCACCGCGGAGATGGAGGAAAAGGCGATGGCCAGCTCCGGCGGATCGTCGGCCAGGACGGCGTCCAGCACCTGGATGCCGCGCGCCTTGGGGCCCAGCTGCGCCTCCAGCTCCGCCGGGCCGGTGTCGGTGATGGAGGCGAAGGCGGCAGCCGCAGTGGGCGCTGTGGCGTGGACGACACCGTCGATGTGCCCCCACCGCGCTCGCACGTCGGCCACCACGCGGCGCATCCCCTCCTCGTCCGCCACGTCGGCGGCGGCGACGATCACCTGCGCGCCCAGCGCCTCCATCTCGCGCACGGCGGCGATGCGCTCCGCCGCGGGATCGTCCGCGGGGAGGGCGTCCCAGGCCTCGCGCGGGGGCAGGGGCGAGCGGGCGAGCAGGACCAGGCGCGCGCGGGCCTCGCGGGTCAGCCAGGTCCCCAGCACGCGACCGATCTTTCCCAGCCCGCCGGTTACCAACCACACCCCGCCTTCCCGCAGCGGCGCCGGGGCGGAGCCGTCCACGCGCACCGGCTCGAAGGCCTGCACCCAGCGCCGCCCGCCGCGCCACGCCATCGCCGCCGCGCCCTCCGGCGCCGCCAGCTCCGCGAGCACCGCGGCCGCGGCATCGGCGGGATTGGCGTCCGCGGCGAGGTCCAGCGAGCGGCAGGCGGCGTTGGGATATTCCTGCGGGATCACCTTGAGCGGGCCTAGCAGCGTCGCCTTTGAGGGATCGACGGCGTCGCGGCCATCCACCTCGTGCACGCCGGCGCTGACCGCGACGATGCGCAGGGGCGCGTCGGGCGCGTGGCGGGCGAGCGCGCGGGCCAGCGCGACCAGGCTGGCGCACCCACGCGCCTGCGCCGTGTCGAAGTCCGCCGTGCATACGCTCCAGCAGTGGACCACGCCCGCCGGCACCCGCCCGCGCGCCGCAAGCTCCGCGACCAGCGCGTCGTACGCCTCGGTCCCGGCGTCGACATCCAGCGTCCACACGTCGTCCTCGGCCTCCATGGTGGCGCAGGCGGGGTGCACCACCGACACGCGCGCGCCGCGACCCGCCAGCCCGTCCGCCACCGCGTGCCCGATCCCGCGGCAGTCGGCGAAGACCAGCCACTCCGTGCCCTCGAATCCGTCCGACGCCGGCTTCAGCAGGGGGGCGCGGCGCCAGGAGGGGACGTAGAACCACGAGGCGAGGTCCGCGCGCTTTCCCGTATCCACCGAAGCGGATGGGGCCAGGCCCAGCGCGCCCCCGGCCGGCGGCTCCACCCAGTAGCGCTGCCGCTCGAAAGGGTAGGTAGGGAGGGGGATGCGGCGCCCGCCGCGGCCGGCGCCATACGCCGCCCAGTCGATCGCCACGCCCTCGCTCCACGCCCGGCCCACCGCGTCCGCCAGGGCACGCACGTCGTCGCCCGCGTCCCTGGGATGCGGGAGCGAGGCGATGACGGCGTGGGCGCCGGGGCGGGGGACCAGCCGCCCCAGCGTGCGCCCGGGGCCCGTCTCGATCAGCACCCGTCCCTCCGCCTCCAGCAGCGTCGCCACGCCGGCGCCGAAGCGGACGGGGTGGCGGAGCTGGCGCGCCCAGTAGCCCGGGTCCGTGGCCTCCGCCGCCGTGATCCACGTTCCCGTCAGGCTGCTGACGTACGCCATCGATGGCGCGCGGGGGGCGGCCCGCTGCACCAGCTCGCGGAAGGGCGCCAGCACCGGGTCCATCATCCCCGAGTGGAAGGCGTGCGAGGTGTGCAGCCGGCGAACTTCGACCCCGTCCGCCTCCAGCCGCGCCTCCATCTCCCGCACCGCCTCCACGGGCCCCGACACCACGCACGACTCCGGGCCGTTCACCGCGGCCAGCGAGACGGCGCCGGGGAGGCGCGGGAGCAGCTCCGCCTCCGGCAGCGCGACGGCGAGCATGGCGCCGGCGGGGAGCGACTGCATCAGCCGCCCACGGGCCGCCACCAGCCGCAGCACGTCGTCCAGCGTAAAGACGCCCGCCAGGGTGGCGGCGACGAACTCGCCGACGCTGTGGCCCAGCATCGCATCCACCCGCACGCCCCAGCTCATCCACAGCCGCGCCAGCGCGTACTCCACGGCGAAGAGCGCGGGCTGCGTCACCGCCGTCTGCCCCAGCCGCTCCGCCGCCTCGTCTTCCTCCCCCGCGGGGGGAAAGAGGACGTCGCGCAGGTCGAACCCCAGCTCCGGCCGCAGCACGTCGGCGCAGCGGTCCAGCTCCGCGCGGAAGAGGGGTTCGGAGGCGTAGACCCCCGCCGCCATGCGCACGTGCTGCGCGCCCTGGCCGGGGAAGAGGAACGCGATGGGGCGGTCGCGCCCGGCGGGCGTCCCCCGCACCCCGCGGAGCGCGTTGGCGGCTTCTTCCGCGGTGGACGCGGGGACGGCCACGCGCCAGTCCATCTCCGCGCGGCCGCGCTGCAGGGTGAACGCGGCGTCCGCGGGGTCCGTCTCCGGGTGGCGCTCCAGGTGGTCCGCCAGGTTGGCGCGGGCGGCGTCCAGCGCGGCCTCGGTGCGGGCGGAGAGCACCAGCAGCTGCACGGGGCGCGGCGTGCCCTCGCGGGGCGCGGGGGCGGGCGCCTCCTCCAGCACCACGTGCGCGTTGGTCCCGCCGATGCCGAACGAGCTGACCCCCGCGCGGCGCGGCCCGGCGCTCTCCCACGCCGCCGTCCGGCCGGTGACGTAGAAGGGCGTGCGCTCGATCTCCAGTCCGGGATTGGGCCGCTCGAAGTGCAGCGAGGCCGGGATCGTCCGGTTCTCCAGGGCCAGCACCGCCTTGATGAGTCCCGCCACGCCGGCCGCCGCGTCCAGGTGCCCCAGGCTGGTCTTGAGCGAGCCCAGCCCGCAGAAGCCGCTGTCCGTGGTCCAGCCCCGGAAGGCCTGCGTGAGCGCCGCCACCTCCACCGGATCGCCCATCGGCGTCCCCGTGCCGTGGGCCTCCACGTACGAGATGCCGCGCGCGTCCACCCCCGCCATGGTGATGGCGTCGCGGATGACGGCGGCCTGCCCGTCGGCGCCGGGGGCCATGTAGCCCACCTTGGCCGCGCCGTCGTTGTTGATCGCCGAGCCCTTGATGACCGCATGGATGGTGTCGCCATCCGCGAGCGCGTCCTCCAGCCTCTTCAGCACGACGAGACCGACGCCGCTGCCGCGCCTTCGACGCGCAGGCGGGGGGCACGGTGAGCGGCGCGGGCGCGGGGGTCGTCGCGCTCCGCCGGCTGGAGGACG
>DASQBH010001334.1:0-7169 GCA_035635315.1 Longimicrobium sp. | reverse complement strand
GGGCTTTCCCTGACGGAGGGCGCCCGGCGCGACGCCAGATTGGGATCGGACCCGCGGGACGTGGACGGCGGCCGGCGGGGACGTCGATGGCCGAGTGGTCAACCACGGGAGGCGGAGATGAACGGGACGCAGCGGCGGCTTTCCCACCTGCGCGTGGTGAGTGCCGCGGACGTGCACGGCGCGCGGGCCGCGGGCGGCGCGGACGAGCTGCCGCGGCGCCTGGTGGTGGCCGCCATCGGCATTCCCACCGCCCTGGCCGTCGTGGACGCGGGCGGGTGGGTGCTGGCCGCCGCCGCGGCGGCGCTGGCGGGCGGCGGGTGCCTGGAGATCTGCAGGCTGGCCCGGTACCGCGAGGTTCGCCCCTTCACCCTGGCCGCCTGCGCCGCCGCGGCCGGGCTTCCGCTGATCGCCGCGGCGCGGCCCACGCTGGAGGACGCGGCGCCCTGGATGTGGACGCTGACCCTGCTTCTGCTGATGGGGAGCGCCGTCGCGGCCGTCTGGCGGCGGGGCGCGTACGGCCAGCCGCTGGAGGTGGTGGCGGTGACGGTGATGGCCGCCGTCTTCACCGGCGGTCCGCTCGCCTTTGTCCTGTTCCTGCGGCACCTGCCGGTACGCCCGGACCATTACGGGGGCGTGGCCGCGATGGCGCTCTTTCCCCTGGCGCTCGCCTGGAGCGCCGACAGCGCGGCGTACGCAGCCGGCCGCGCGTTCGGGCACCGGCGGCTGACGCGGGTGAGCCCCGGAAAGACGTGGGAGGGCGCCGCCGCCGGCCTGGCCGCCTGCACCGCGGCGGGATGGGTGTACGCCACCGTCGTCCTGCCGCCCGGGGCCGGGTTCACGGGATGGCTGGGTGCCCTGGCCGGCGCGCTGGTCTCGGCCGGCGGGCTGGCCGGCGATCTGGCCAAGTCGGCGTGGAAGCGCGAGGCGGGCGTCAAGGACTCCGGGCGCGTGTTCCCCGGCCACGGCGGCATCCTGGACCGGATGGATTCCACCTTCTACGCGCTCCCCATCGTCTACGCGCTCGCCGTCCTGGCGTCCGCGATGATGAACCGGGCGATGATGTTCGAGTAGGGGCGGACGCCGTTCCGCCCACCAAACGGCGGGTACAATCGACGCATTTGCAATGGAGGCGAGGATGTCGAGGCGAGAGCAGCCTGTGCCTGCCGGAGAGCCGGACGCGGAGGCAGGGGGAACAGACCGGCGGCGGGGGAGGACGGCGCTCCACTCCGACCTGATGGTCTTTCTGTGCATCGGCGGCGCGGCGGCGCTGGTCGACCTCAACTCCTCGCCCGGCGTGCTCTGGTTTCCGTGGATGCTGGGCGTCTGGGGCGCGGCGCTCTTTGTCCGGTACGCGACGCCGTTCGTGCGGGGTGGGTTTGCGCCGCGGGCGGAGCGGAAGGTGGACCGCGAGCTGCGCCACCGGCACGCGGGCGGCACGCCATAGGCGGACATCGGACGGCATCCAGAGAAATCCGTCGAGGAGACCACCGCCGGGGGCAGCACGCAGCCCGGCGCCCTTCCGTCGCCACACCTCCCACGCAGACGTTCCCGGAACGTGCGGAGCACCCCCACAACGTATCCAGAAACCACGGGTTCGCGGGCCGCGCACGCGCGCTATCCTTCACGTTGCGGGGTGCGACCGGCCCCAGCTCCGGCGGCCCGCCGCCCCGCCCTTGCGCGAAAGGAGGAACAGATGTCACTCGTCAAGTTCCGCCGCGACCCCGCGATGTCGCCCTGGGCCGAGATGGCGGACATGCAGAACCGCATCCGCCACCTCTTCGCCGAGCCGTTCCCCTCGCTGCGCGTGTTCGCCGAGCCGGTGGGATGGACGCCGGCCGTGGACGTGTCGGAGAGCGACGGCACCCTGGTGGTGAAGGCGGAGCTGCCGGGGATGGCCAAGGACGACGTGGAGATCGACCTGGTGGACAACGTCCTCACCCTGCGCGGCGAAAAGAAGCTGGAGGAGGAGCGCACCGAGGGCGAGATGCACGTGTGGGAGCGCAGCTACGGCTCGTTCCAGCGCGCCTTTACCCTTCCCTGCCGCGTGCAGGAGGACAGGGTGACGGCCGAGGTGAAGAACGGCGTGCTGACCATCACCCTGCCCAAGGCCGAAGAGGCCCGCGGCCGCAAGATCGAGGTGGCCGGCTGACCGCCGGCGCCGGCGCGCGTCCCGCCCCGGGGCGCGCGCCCGGCCGTGTTCGATGCTCCGGAACGGACCGCGATGGCGGAGGAGGGACCGATGTGGAGCCGGACGGTTTTCCGTGACCGCGCCGAAGCCGGACGCCGGCTGGCGGAGCGGCTTTCGGCGTACGCGGGACGCGACGACGTGGTGGTGCTGGCGCTGCCGCGCGGCGGGGTGCCCGTGGCGTTTCCCGTGGCCCGTGCCCTGGGCGCGCCCCTGGACGTGCTGGTGGTGCGCAAGCTGGGGGTGCCGGGGCAAGAAGAGGTGGCGATGGGTGCCCTGGCCTCCGGCGGCGTGCGTATCCTGAACGAGCCGGTCGTGCGCGCGCTGCGCATTCCCTCCGAGGCCATCGAGCGGGTGGCCGCGCGCGAGGCGCTGGAGCTGGAGCGGCGCGAAGGCGTCTACCGCGGCCCGCGCGCACAGGCGCTGGTGCAGGGACGCACGGTGATCCTGGTGGACGACGGCATCGCCACCGGCAGCACCCTGCGCGCCGCCATTCAGTCGCTGCGCCAGAGGAAGCCGGCGCGCATCGTGGTCGCCTCGCCCGTGTGCTCCGTCGAGGCGTGCCGCGACCTCGCGGAGTACGCGGACGAGGTGGTCTGCCTGCTGCAGCCGCAGCCCCTGGGCTCGGTGAGCCTGTCGTACGCCTCGTTCCCGCAGACCACCGACCTGCAGGTGTGGACGCTGCTCAAGCGCGCCGCCCAGGCCGCCATGGCGCCGAAGCCGGTGATGGCCGGGTGACGCGGCGCGTGCGGTCGCCTTCTTTCCGGATCCCGATGACGGTGGGGATCGGCGGCATGCCGAAACGGGCATGCCGCCGACTGCGCGGGTCAGGCGCCGCCTCCGAACCACACCCCCGCGAGCGCGGTGAGCGCCATCGCGAGCGCGCCCCAGAAGCCTACGCGGACCGCTCCCCGTACCATGGAGGCCCCGCCCGTCCTGGCGGCGGCCGCCCCGAGCAGCGTCAGTGCGGCAAGCGTGGACGCGGCGACGGCAAAGGCGACCGCCGCCGGCGGTGCGGCCAGCACCACAAGGACGGGGAGGATGGCGCCCAGCGCGAACGCCGCCGCGGATGCAAAGGCCGCCTGCAGCGGCCGCGCCCGCAGCGTCTCGGTGATCCCCAGCTCTTCGCGCGCGTGCGTTCCCAGCGCGTCGCCCGCGGTGAGCCGCGTGGCCACCTCCCGGGCGAGCGCCTCGTCAAGGCCGCGCGCGCGGTAGATCGCGGTCAGCTCATCCAGCTCGCCCCCGGGGTCGGCGGCCAGCTCGCGGCGCTCGCGCTCGAGGTCGGCGGCTTCGGTGTCGGCCTGCGACTGCACCGACACGTACTCCCCGGCAGCCATGGAAAGCGCGCCGGCCACCAGCCCCGCCACCCCCGCCAGCAGCACCGGGGCACGCCCCGTCCCGCTGGCGGCGACGCCCACCACCAGGCTCGAGACGGACACCAGCCCGTCGTTCGCCCCCAGCACCACCGCCCGCAGCCAGCCGGTGCGCGTGGTGCGGTGACGCTCCATGTGCAGCCCTCTCATGACAGCCCTCCCGGGTCGATTCCGCTCATCATACGGCCGCCCCCTCGTCGTTCCTCGCGGGGCTTGGGGGGGCCGGCGCGCTCATACCGAATTCGGAAATACCCTCGTGATTTCCTGAGGGAGGCGCCGCTCCACAACCTGCTTGTACAACCCACCCTGGCGCCGACCGAAGGATCTCGCCGGCAGAGCCGCGGGGCTGGATCTACGCCGCGAATCCGGCCCCAAGGCTACCGAGAGGAGATCCTTCGGTCGCGCGCCAACTGAGGTGCAGGCAGAAGGTTTCACGCGGCGCTCCCTCAGGAAATCAGCGCTCTTTTTCCGGATCTGGTATCAGGCGTGCGCGTGCACGGGCTCGGAGACGCGCTCCAGCACCTGCTCCACCATGATCGGCTCCCGCCGACCCTCGTGCAGCAGCAGGTCCGCCTGCGAGATCACGCCCACCAGGCGCTTTCCATCCACCACCATCACCCGCCGCACCTGCTGGTCGCGCATGCACCTCATCACGCGCTCCACGCTGTCGGAGGGGTGCACCGTCGTCAGGTGCGCGGTGGTCATGTAGCGCTCTACGGGCGTGTCGGGCCCGTACATGTGCGCCACGCAGCGGATGGCGATGTCACGGTCGGTGATCACGCCGCGCAGGTGCATGCGGGTGAGGTTGTCGACCACGGGCACCACCCCCACGTCCTGCTCGCGCATGATCTCGGCGGCGCGGCAGACGGGCTCTTCGGGCACCACCACGTACGGGTCGTGCGTCATCAGGTCCCGGGCTCTCATGGCGTTCAGCCTCCTGTGCGGGTGAAACCTCGGTCCTTTCCCAGGGTGCAAGATGCAGTCGGCGTGTCGGGGCGAATGTCGGGCGCGTACCGCCTGCACCGTCGGAAAGCGCTGGACCGCCCGCGTCGGCTCCCGCCACGGCGCCAGGTGCGCCGTACCGCGCTGGCAGGGACGGCCGGCCGTTGTCAGATTGCGGTAAGCAGTCACGGGAGAAAGGTTGATGGAGGAGATGGAGACGAACGGCGGGCGGGACCAGGCGGCACGCCCACGGCCGGCGCTGGCGTGGCTTCCGGACGCCCTGACGTGGGTGCGGCTGGGTTCGCTGCCGGTGCTGTGGACGCTGGCGCTGCTGCGGCTGCCGGAGGCGCTGGCCCTCGGCGCGGCGGCCGCCGCGTCCACCGACCTGCTGGACGGGGCGATCGCGCGGCGGCTGCGCGTGGCCAGCCGGCGGGGAGGTGCGCTGGACTCGCGGGCGGACCACCTGCTCAGCATCTCCCTGGTGCTATGGCTGGCGATGCTGCGGCCGGAGTTCTTTCGCGAGCAGCGGCTCCCCATGCTGCTGTGGTCGGCGCTCGCGCTGGGCGTGCTGGCGGTGGGGTGGATGCGCCGGGGCCAGCCCGTGAACCTGCACCTGTACTCGGCCAAGGCGGCGGCCTTTACCGGATACGTGTTCGGCCTGCTGCTGCTGTTCACGGGGAGGTACAACCGCCCCTTCTTTGCCGCCGCGCTGGCGCTGGCCTCGCTCGCCGCGGTCGAGGCGCTGCTGGTGATGGTGACCGGGCGGGCGGATGGACGCGGCGGGTCGATCCTGCTGCGGAGACGGGATGGGGGTGAGGGGTGAACGGGTGAAGGGGTGAGGGGGTGATGGAGTGATGGTGTGGTGCGTTCCCGCGGACCCTCTCCCCCGCCGACTTCGCCGCTCGTTCCTCGCGGCTCGCGGCGACCTCTCCCCAACCCCGGGGGAGGGGTTGGCCCGTTCCTCGATTTCCGTGCATGTAAACAACCCCTCCCCCGTAGTTTGGGGGAGGGGTCGCCAGCCGTCGCGAGGAACGAGCGAAAGGCCTGGCGGGGGAGAGGGCCCCCGCGGGTCGCTCTGCCCTACCCGTTCACCCGTTCACCCGTTCACCCCAGACGCGGTCCCGGTGCGGAATAGGGCGTACACGGGGCAGTAGCCCACGATGCCCGTGAACAGCAGCAGCACGCTGAACACCAGCGCCACCGCGGCCGTCCAGCCGGTCACGTACCCGGACAGGTACAGCCATCCCAGCACGGTGCCCACGACGATGCGCAGGGTGCGGTCCAGGGGGCTTTCGTTCGTCGGAATCCTCATCGTTCCCTCCTCCGTGGGAATCGGGTACCCGCCCGGCCGGCGCGGTGCGG
This sequence comes from Longimicrobium sp., assembly GCA_035635315.1. Lineage (GTDB taxonomy): Bacteria > Gemmatimonadota > Gemmatimonadetes > Longimicrobiales > Longimicrobiaceae > Longimicrobium. The sequence continues at coordinate 1,307 of DASQBH010001334.1, read as the reverse complement.
GCCGGGCGTCCTGCACCTGCGTCAGCCCACCAGCGCCGACACCACCCCGCCCGCCTGCCTGCGGACGGCCTGGTCGCGGCGCTCCGCCGCCCCCTCCAGCTCGTCCGACGCCGCGCGCGGCGGGGCGATCAGCACGGCGCACCCCGCGCCGCGCAGCAGCTCCGTGGACGTGCTTCCCAGCAGCATGCGGGTAAAGAAGCCGTGTCCGTGGCTTCCCGCGGCCACCAGCCCCGCGCCGGTCTCCCGCATCCGCTGCAGCACGCCGTCGGTGGGGTCGCCGCTAAGCACCTCGGTCTCGATGGAGCGCAGCGGGCGCTGGGCCCGCAGCTCGCGGGCGAGCCCCTCCATCCGCGTCTGCGCGCCGGACTGGTAGGTGGCCATCCAGTCGCCGTACCCGGGCGCGTCGGGCGACTCCAGCCAGGTGGCGTGCACAAGGTGCAGCCGTCCGCCGGGCCCCAGCAGCCGGGCGGCCGTGAGCGCGGCATCTCGGCTGTACTCGCTGAAGTCCACCGCCGCCACGCCCACCTCCGGCAGCGACACGGCGTCGGCGGGAACGGCCAGCACCGGCACGCGGGCCATGCGGCTCACGTACAGCGAGGTCTCGCCCCCGCCCCACCGCTCCGCGCGGCCGTGCTTTCCCGCGCCCAGCACGATCAGCCGGTCGCGCTGCGACTGCGCGTACGTGGCGATGGTGTGGGTCACGTGGCCGATCTCCACCTGCGGCTCCACCGCCGCCAGCGGGCCGCCCAGGGCGCGCAGCTGCTCGCGGATGCGTTCGCGGTACCTGTCCACCCAGGCGCCCTCTGCCGAGACGTACTCACCCGGCAGCGCGTACAGGGTGACCCCTTCCATGAACACGGGGGCGATCACCGCCAGGACGTCCAGGGCGTAGCCGTCCCGCTCCACCAGCGCGTTCGCCAGGCGCAACGCACCAAGCGCGCCCGGCTCTCCGTGGGTGCACACCAGGATGCGCTCGTTCATCGTTCCCTCCTCGGCGTTCGTGCGTCGGACCTCGGGACCTTCACCGTATGATGCGGCCGTTCGCGCACCGGGAGTGTCGGGGATCGTTCGGCGGCCGTGTGGGGAGCAGCTCATCCCGTGACATACTCCGGACCTGATCGCGAGCAGAGTCGCGGCAGGATCTCCGGTGCGGAGCGTGGCCCCCGGCGAGCCGGACGGAAGGTCCTTCAGAGGGTGTTGAGAAACCGGAATCATGAACCAGTCATCCTGAGGGAGCCGCGCGCAAGTCCTTCGCTTTGCTTGATCCATGGCGGCGACCGAAGGACCTTGCCAGCCGAAGCCAGGGG
>DASQBH010001333.1:0-2364 GCA_035635315.1 Longimicrobium sp. | reverse complement strand
GACGCTGGAGCAGAACCGCGAGCTGCACCGCGAGGGCGCCATCCCCGAGCGCGACGTGCGCGTGGCCGAGCAGGCCGTGGCCGCGGCGCGCGCCCGGGTGGCCGCCGCGCAGGCCCGCAGCGGCACCAGCCGCCGCGAGGTGGGCGACACCCGCGTGGTGGCCCCCGTCAGCGGCGTGATCGAGCGGCGCACGGTGAACCCCGGCGAGCACATCAACCGCAACGCCGCGCTCTTTACCCTGGTCCGCGGCGACGTGCTGGAGCTGGCGGCCGCCGTCCCCGAGCGCGCGGCGGCCGCCGTGCAGGCCGGGCAGACGGTGCGGTTTACGGCGGACGGGGCCGAGTTCACGGGCCGCGTGGCGCGCATCAGCCCGTCGGTGGACCCGGGGTCGCGCTCCGTGACGGTGTACGTGCAGGTGCCCAACGCCGAGGGCCGCCTGCGCGCCGGCACCTTTGCCAGCGGCCGCATCGTGAGCCGCGTGGTGGACGGGGCGATGGTGGTGCCCGCCGCCGCCATCCGCGAGGGCCGCGAGGGCGGCCCCGAGGTGGTCTACCGCGTGGTCGACGACAAGATCGAGGTCGTCCCCGTGACCCTGGGCCTCAAGGACGAGACGCAGGGGCTGGTGCAGGTGACGGAGGGTCTGACCGAGACGGACCGGGTGGTCGTGGGCAACGTCGGCATCCTGGGAGCCGGGATGGCGGTGCGCATGGCCGGCCAGGGCCGCGGCGGCGCGGAGAAGGGCGGCGAGGCCAGGGGCGGCGCCGAAAAGGGGCAGCGGTAGGCCGAACTGCTTCAGCCGGGTGAGGAGCGGGATGGTAAGCCGCCCCCTCCCCGGCCCTCCCCCACAAACTGCGTGGGGGAGGGAGAACGGCAGAAGGCTTGTCGCAGCACGATCGAATTCTCCCCTCTCCGCGAGGAACGAGCGGGGAGGGGCCGGGGGAGGGGCACCCCGGCGGACGCAGTTCGATGCAGGTCGCCGCGCCTCGATCCCTCGGCATCCCAACCTCCCCCAGGGTTTTTGGGGGAGGTGCGAGCCTAAGCGAGCGGAGGGGGCGGACGCCGGAACCGGGTCGAAGCGCCTCGATCCCGCGGCATCCAACCTCCCCCAGGGGTTTTGGGCGAGGTGCGAGCCTAAGCGAGCGGAGGGGGCGGACGCCGGGACCATGTCGCCGAGTCCCGATCCGTCGGCATCCCAACCTCCCCCGGGCGGTTTTGGAGATGTTGGGCGAGGTTTACGAGCCGGGATTTTTGTAGATAGATAGAAGTTTCACCCCGAAGCATCGGGAGACGCGGGATGTTCCTCTCCGACGTATCCATCAAGCGGCCGGTGTTCGCCACCATGATGATGGTGACGCTGGTGGTGCTGGGCGTGGCCGGCTACCGGCGCCTGGCCATCGACGAATACCCCGACGTCAGCTACCCCGTCGTCGTGGCGCAGACCACCTACCCCGGCGCCAGCCCCGAGGTGATGGAGCGAGAGGTGTCGCGCCCCATCGAAGAGGTGCTGAACACCGTGCAGGGGATCCAGGAGATCACCAGCACCTCGTTCGAGGGAAGCTCGCTGGTGCGCGTGCAGCTGCAGCTGGGCGTGAACGTGATGGAGGCCCAGCAGGAGGTGCAGTCCAAGATCGCCCGGATGCGCCGCCAGCTGCCGGAGGACATCGAAGACCCGGTCATCATCCGCTTCGATCCCAACGAGCGCGCCATCATGTCCATCGCCGTGCAGAGCGGCGACCGGCCCCTGCGCGAGCTCACCCAGCTGGCGGACGAGGTGATCAGCACCCGCCTGGAGGCCATCCCCGGCGTGGGCGGCGTGAACCTGATCGGCGGCACCAACCGCCAGATCCAGGTGCAGCTGAACCCTGCGGCCATGCGCGCCTACGCCATCAGCCCGCCACAGGTGATGCAGGCGCTGCAGCGCGAGAACCAGGAGGTCCCCGCCGGCCGGGTGCGCCGCGGCGACCAGGAGCGGCTGGTGCGCATTACCGGCCGCGTGGAAGACCCGCGCGCCTTCCGCGACATCACCGTGGCCGTGCGCGACGGCGTGCCCATCCGCCTGGGCGACGTGGCGAACGTGGTGGACGGCACGGCCGAGGCCCGCAGCGCCAGCTTTCTGAACGACGGCCGCGCGCTCAGCGTCGAGATCCTCAAGATCAGCGGCAGCAACACCGTAGAGGTGGCCGACCGCGTGCGCGCCGAGGTGGCGGAGCTGCAGGAGTCGCTTCCGTCGGACGTGAAGATGACGGTGGTGAGCGACGACTCGCGGCGCATCCGCGCCAGTCTGGAGTCGGTGCAGCACGAGCTCATCCTGGGCGCCATCCTCTGCATCGCCATCATCTACTTCTTCCTGAACAGCTGGCGGTC
>DASQBH010001332.1:0-2621 GCA_035635315.1 Longimicrobium sp. | reverse complement strand
GGTCACACGGAAGAAAGGGCGGAGGATGAGAGAGGTCCGGATCCTGGACGTCAGCATCGAGGCGCCGGCGGAGCGGGTGTACGCGTTCGTCGCCGAGCCGCGGAACATGCCGCGCTGGGCGCCCAACTTCGGGCACGAGATCACGCCCGCGGGCGACCACTGGATCATGCACACGTCCGAGGGTCCCGTCCCCGTCCGCTTCGCGCCGGCGAACGAGCTGGGCGTGGTGGATCACTGGGTGCGGCTGCCGGCTGGCGAGATCCAGAACCCCATGCGCGTGGTGCCCAACGGTGCCGGCAGCGTGCTCACCTTCACCCTCTTTCGGCAGGAGGGGTGGACGGACGCGCAGTTCGCGGAGGACGCCGCGCTGGTGGCCGCCGACCTGGCGAAGCTCAAGGCGCTGATCGAATCGGAGCCATCCCAATCACCACCGACGGAGGAGTACCGAGGATGAAGCCCAGACTGGACGCGATCGGCTTCGTGGTGCAGGACATGGCGCGCTCGCTGGCGTTCTACCGCGAGCTGGGGCTGGAGATTGCGCCCGGCGCGGAGAACGAGCCACACGTGGAGGCCGCGCTTTCCAGCGGACTGCGCGTGCTGTGGGACACGGTGGAGGTGGTGCGCTCGTTCGATCCGGACTGGCAGCCGGCCAGCGGCGGAAACCGGATGGGGCTGGCGTTCCTGTGCGGGAGCCCGGCGGAGGTAGACGCGGCGTACGAGCGGCTGACGTCGCTGGGATACCACGGCCACAAGCCTCCGTGGGACGCCTTCTGGGGCCAGCGCTACGCCGTGCTGCACGACCCCGACGGCAACGGCGTGGACCTGTTCGCTTCGCTGGGTTGAAAAGATTGCCTCACGCAGAGTTAGCAGAGTTAGCGGAGTTTTTCTCGTGCCGCTCGCCAGGCACGTATCAGGCGTACGAAGCCGTGAAACCCTCACTCTGTTGACTCTGCTAACTCTGTGTGAGGCATATCTTTTTGCCTGAGCAGGAAGCAGGAAGGGCGCGGAGAGACTGGCTCTCCGCGCCCTCCGCGTTGCAGGGACGCCGCCGTTACAGCGCATCCGCGACGTCCTTGCCAAAGAACTGCACCACGTACTTGCGCTGCAGCGGGGTAAGCCGCCGCACCGACCACTCCAGGTGGACGAAGTGCGGCTCCGCCGGCACCACGCGCAGCGTCATCCCCGCCTCCTGCGGCAACCGGTCGGCCTTGCGGTTGTTGCAGGTGCTGCACGCCGTCACGCAGTTCTCCCACGTGTTGGCCTCGGCGCGGCGCGCAAAGCGGCTCTGCGGCAGCACGTGGTCGCGCGTAAGGTGCTCGCGGCTGCGCAGCGCGTCGCGGTGACGCCCGCAGTAGGCGCAGGTGTAGCCGTCGCGCGCGAACAGGATGGTGTTGGTGACGCCCCGGCGCATGCGGCGCGGCACGTAGACGAACCGCACCAGCCGGATCACCGCCGGAAGCGGCATCTCGCGTCCCGCCGAGCGGATCACGCGGGTGCCGTGCGCCTCCACCAGCTCCGCGCGGCCGTCCAGCACCAGGCGCACGGCGCGCTGCACCGGCAGAATCACCAGCGGCTCGTACGACGCGTTCAGCGTAAGGCACCCGCTGCGCGGCGGGCGGGGAATGGTCATGGTTTGCATGGCGGCAGCTCTCCGTTTCTTCCTCCTGAAAGGGTGGTGCGCGTCCGGGTGCGGATCGCGCGGCCGCGGGTCCGGGCGAAAGGAACGGCCGATAGGGGAAGCTGGATTCGAACCAGCGATCTCCTGCGTCCAAGGCAGGCGGGGTAGGCCGGGCTCCCCCATTCCCCTGTGAACAAAGTGCCTAGTGCCAAGGTTCAAGTGCCAAGTAGGAGATCAGGAGTAGGCACCAGGCACCAGGCACCAGGCACCAGGCACTAGGCACTAGGCACTAGGCACCTGGCACTCTCCTCACTCGATCCGGCTCAGGAAATCCACCCGGATCATCCGCGTGCCGTGGCCCTCGAAGTCCACCTCGGCCTTGTCGCCGACGACGGCGAGCACCATCCCCTCGCCAAAGGTGCCGTGCGACACCTCGTCGCCCGCGGAAAGCGTGTCCACGGGCTCGGGGGCCAAAGCCGCGGCAGACGATCCCGCCGCGATGGCGGGGGCCTCGGCGGAGGCGGGCATGCCCTCCACGCGCGGTGCCACGCAGTTGTCGCAGTGGCCGCAGGTCCAGTCCTCCGCCTGCTCCTCGCCAAAGTACTCCAGGATCATCCGCGTGCGGCACTTCGCGGTGCGGCAGTAGCGCACCATCTCCTCCAGCTTGATGCGGTCCTGCGCGCGCCGCGTCTCGTAGTCCTGCAGCTCGCGGCTCAGGTCCGCCGCGGCCACGTCCGGCTTCAGGCGCTCCCACAGGCCGCCGCGGTGCTCGCGCACCATCCCGTGCCGCTTGAGCAGCGTGAGGACGATGCGCGCCTTGCGCCGCGGCACCTCCGCCATGTCCGCGATCTCGTCCAGCGGGCGCTTTTCCTCCAGCGGCATGCGGTTGACGATGCGCGCCGTGGCGATGGCCTCGTCCAGGTCAGGGTACTTGCCGCCCAGAAAGTAGCCCTGAACGCCGCGGTCCTCCTCGCGGTACAGGATCACGCACCGCGACGGCTCG
>DASQBH010001331.1:0-2631 GCA_035635315.1 Longimicrobium sp. | reverse complement strand
CCGCACTCACGCACTCACGCACTCACGCACTCACGCACTCACGCACTTCGTCTACGCTCGCGGATGCGCCTGCCGGTACACGCGCTTCAGCCGCTCCTTCGACGTGTGCGTGTAGATCTGCGTCGTCGAGAGGCTGGCGTGGCCCAGCAGCTCCTTCACCGCCAGCAGGTCGGCGCCAGCGTCCAGCATGTGCGTGGCGAAGGTGTGGCGCAGCGAGTGCGTCGACAGCCCCGCCTCGCCCGCGACCTCGCGCAGAAAGTCGGTCACCACGTTCTGCACCTGCCGCACGCCCAGCCGCCGCCCCGTCTGCCCCACGAACACCGCGCGCGCGTCCGGCCGGCTCGCCTGGCCGATGATGCGGGCCCGTGAATCGTAGTACGTCCGCAGCGCCCGCACCGCCATCCCGCCGATGGGGACGATGCGCTCCTTCCTTCCCTTTCCCAGCACCCGCAGCCGCTCGCTGATCAGGTCCACGGAGTCCATCCCCAGCCCCTGCAGCTCCGAGACGCGCAGGCCGGCGGAGTAGAACAGCTCCACGATGGCCAGGTTGCGCTGGGCGCGAAAGCCGCCGGCCTGCGCGCGCATCATCGCCGTCTCGAACACGGCCTCCATCTGCTCCCGGGTCAGAAAGCCGGGGAGCGTGCGCTGCTTCTTGGGCGTGCGCACCGCGCGGGCGGGGTTGGCCTGCACCCGCTCCTCCACGTGCAGAAAGCGGTAGAACGAGCGGATGGCGCTGAGCTTTCGCGCGATGCTGGTGCGGGCCAGGCCGCGGCGGGTGGCGCAGTCGCCCATCCAGGCGCGGATGGCCAGCCGGTCCACCCCGCCCCACGACCACTCCGGCGCACCGTAGTAGCGGTCCAGGAACTCCTGGAATTCGCGCAGGTCGTCCGCGTAGGCGCGCACCGTCTGCGGGGAAAGCTGCCGCTCGTGCGCCACGTAGCGCATGAACTCGTCCAGCTCGGCTCCCCGCTGGACCTCGGCCGCCGCCCCCGCGTCGTCGCTCATCGCGCCGCCGCGGCCTCCACGCCGCCGGTAATGCCGTTGGCCTCCATCCACGCCGCGAAGTCCGCGCGCCCCCGCTCCGACAGGATCGCCCGCTTCTCATCCTTGTCCTTTACCCGCCGGTCCAGCGGGTCCAGCAGGCCGAAGTTGCTGTTCATCGGCGCGAAGTGCTTGGGATCACTCTCGCGCAGGTAGCGCATCAGCCCGCCCATCATCGTCGTCGGCGGCGGGACGACGGGCTCCAGGCCGCGGACGATGCGGTCCAGGTTCATCGCCGCCAGGATGCCGATGGCGGTCGATTCCGTGTATCCCTCCACCCCCGTCACCTGGCCGGCGAACAGCAGTTCCGGCCGGTCACGCAGCGAGCCGTGGTTCGACAGGCGCGCGGGGAAGTTCAGGTACGTGTTGCGGTGGATGGAGCCCCAGCGCAGGAACTCCGCGTCCTGCAAGCCGGGGATCATCCGGAAGATGCGCTTCTGTTCGGGGATGCGCAGCCGCGTCTGGAAGCCGACCAGGTTCCACAGCTGCCCCGCACGGTCTTCCCGCCGCAGCTGGACGACGGCGTGCGCCCACTTGCCATCGAACTGCGGCACCGGCAGGCCGACGGGCTTCATCGGCCCGAAGCGCAGCGTCTCCGCGCCGCGGTGCGCCATCACCTCGATCGGCAGGCACCCTTCGAAGTACGGCACGTTCTCCCAGTCGTGCCCCGCGAACTCCTCGCCCGTCTTGAGCGCTTCGATGAAGGCGTCGTACTGCTCCTTCGTCATCGGCGCGTTCAGGTAGTCGCCCGCCGACTCCTCGCCCTTTCCCCAGCGGCTGGCGAAGAAGAGCGTATCCATGTCCAGCGAGTCGGCGCTGACGACGGGCGCGATGGCGTCGAAGAACGCCAGCCCCTCGTCGCCCAGGGCGCCGCGGATGGCGGCGGAGAGCGCGTCGCTGGTCAGCGGGCCGGTGGCGACGATGGCGGGGCCGGACGGCAGCTCCGTCACCTCTTCGCGGACGACGCGGATGCGCGGGTTGGCGGCGATGGCGGCTGTCATCCGCTGCGCGAACTCGCCGCGATCCACGGTGAGCGCCGTGCCTCCGGGGATGCGCGACTCGCGGGCGCACGCCAGCAGCAGCGAGCCGCCCACGCCCAGCGCGTCCATCTCCAGCTTGAGCAGGCCGTGCGCGTTGGAGGGATCTTCGCTCTTGAAGGTGTTGGAGCAGACGATCTCGCCCAGCAGCTCCGTCTTGTGCGCCTCCGTGCCGCGCACGGGCCGCATCTCGTAGAGCGTGACGTCGTGTCCGCGCTCCGCCAGCTGCCACGCCGCCTCCGAGCCCGAAAGCCCGCCACCGACCACCGTCACCTCGGCCATCTCACATCCCTCGTGGTTTGAACCTGCAACTTCTTCGATCGTCAGGACTTGCTGCACGATTCGGGCTTCGAGGCCCGCCCCCTCCCGCTCGTCACCTCGCGACCTCCCCCAAAACTGCTGGGGGAGGTTTTGGGGTTGCCGGGGGTTCCGAAGCTCGGCGACTTGCAACGAACTGGCGCCCGCGGGGTGCCCCTCCCCCGGCCCCTCCCCGTTCGTTCCTCACGGAGAGGGGAGAACTTCGATCCCGCTTCGACAAGGTGCGTCGCACCTC
>DASQBH010001330.1:0-2288 GCA_035635315.1 Longimicrobium sp. | reverse complement strand
GAGAGCGGATAGACGTCCTCGATGTTGCCGGTGCTCATGCGATGGGGTCCTCGTCAAAGATGTCGCCGAACTCGGCGATCAGCTGCTCGAGCTCTTCCTGCGTCAGCTCGTCGTCGGCCACCACGGGGGTGAGGGCCGCCGCGCCCGCCGCCTCGCCCGCGGCCCCTTCCACGCCCTGCGGCGCGACCAGCTGGGCCAGCGAGGCGATGCGCGGGTTCTGGAAGAAGTGGCGGACGTCGATCTCGTACCCGGCCTCGCGGGCCCGGGCCAGGAACTGGATCCCCTTGACCGAGTCGCCGCCCAGCGCGAAGAACGAGTCCTGCACACCCACGCGCTCCACCCCCAGCAGCTCCTGCCAGATCTCGCTGAACCGCTCCTCCACCGGGTTGCGCGGCGCCGTCCAGACCGGCGCCTCCAGGTCCTCCAGCTGCGGCAGCGCCTTGCGGTCCACCTTGCCGTTGGAGCTCAGCGGGAAGGCGTCCAGCGCCACGATCCGGCGCGGGACCATGTACTCGGGAAGCTTCGAAGCCAGGAGCTGCCGCACCGACTCGACCACCTCGTCCGCGCCGGCCAGCACGGACACGGAGCCGCCGGCCACCTCCGGTGCGGCGGCGCGGGGCGCGGGGCGCGTCCGCGGCGGGATGCGCCCGCCCACGAAGGCGTGCAGGAAGAGGGCGCCGCCATCCACCCCCAGCAGCGGGCGGACGGGGTCGAACTCCAGCGAGCCGATGGGGCACAGGCCGATGCCCAGCGCGGGCCCGGCCGTCATCAGCGCCTGCCCCACGCCGCCGGCCAGCAGCAGCGCGGCGTCGCGTCCGCTCTCCGCAGACGGGGCGCAGAGGAAGAGCGAGAAGCCGGAGCGGGCAAAGACCTCGCGGTTGTGCTCGGCGTGCGCCTCGGCCGGGAACGCCTCCGCCGACACCGGCGACAGCTGCCGGCCGCGCACGTCGTACCGGTAGCCGCCCGGCGCGAGGCCCTCGATCGCGTCCGCCGCCACGTGCAGCGCGACGGCCAGCGCGTCCGCCGGCGACGCCACGCCGGCCAGCGACGCCGGGAGCTCGTCGGACAGCGCGTCCAGGAAGGCCTGGAAGTCGGCGATGGGGATGGGGCCGCGCAGGAAGTCGCGGTCGCTGCTGCGGTAGCGCAGCTCGTCCACCGCCGGCTCGGCGGCGCCCAGCTCCACGGCCACGTCGTCCGGACGGGCGGGACGCAGCCCCGGCTCGCCCAGCTCGAACTCCAGGCGCGCCACCTCGTCCATGGCCACGGTGTCCGCGGCGTGGCGCGACAGCACCGAGGCCATCGCCTCCCACGCCGTCCGCCCTGCCCCGTCCGCCTGCGGCGCCGCGCCGGCCGAGGCCAGGCGCAGGCACTGCAGCGGAACGTGCCCCTCGTCCAGCCCCAGGTGGCGCTGCAGCCCCTCCGGCGACGCGATGGCCGCCGGGGTCAGGGCCAGCCCCTGCTCGGCCGCGGCCGCGGCCAGCAGCACCTGGATGTAGCCCGCCTCGATGAGGCAGAAGTCGGGAGAAAGCCCGCGGTAGATCGGCGCGATGGCCTCCAGGCGGGCCACCAGGAAGACGGCCGGCCCGGCCGCGTCGGGCTGCACCCCCGCGGGGAGCGGCCCCGCCACCCGCACCAGCCGGTGGCCGCGCGGGTCGTAGTAGTAGGTGCCCCCGGGGATGCGGTCGATGCCGTCGGGAACGGCGACGTAGGCCTGCACCGGGTACAGGGTGCGCGCCGAGGGATAGCGGTACTTGGGAAGCGGCGAGTCCGCGAGCCGCGCCTGACGCAGCGACTCCAGCGTCCGCGCCAGCTGGGCCGCCGGCTCCGGGCGGCGGGCCGCCGCCGCGGGAACGCCGGGCGCGCCCTCGTTCAGCGTGACGTACGCCACCAGGCGGCGGGCGTTGCGCTCACCGACCGCGGCCGCCGCGGCGTTGCGCACGGCCGGGTGCTGCTCCATCACCGACTCGATCTCGCCCAGCTCGATTCGGTGCCCCTGCACCTTCACCTGGAAGTCCTCGCGGCCCAGGAACTCGATGTTCCCGTCCGGCAGGTATCGTCCGAGGTCGCCGGTGCGGTACAGCCGCTCGCCCGTCCGGGGATGCGTGATGAAGCTCGCGGCCGTCTTCTCCGCGTCCTCCCAGTATCCCTTCGCCAGGCCGATCCCGCCGATGTGCAGCTGCCCCGGCACCCACTCCGGGCGCGGCGCCAGGTGGTCGTCCAGCACGTGGAAGCGCTGGTTCACCATCGGCACGCCGTAGGGGATGCTCGTCCACTCCGGCTTCACCTCG
>DASQBH010001329.1:0-4255 GCA_035635315.1 Longimicrobium sp. | reverse complement strand
GCTGGAGATGGGGGTGGAGCTGCGGTCGCCGCTGCTGGACCGGCGCGTGGTGGAGCTGGCCGCGGGGCGTCCGCGCGAGGAGCGCAACGCGGGGCGCGAGACCAAGCGCCTGCTGCGCGCCTCCATGCGCGGCCTGCTGCCGGACGACGTGCTGGCGCCGCGAGACACGAAGACAGGAACGCTGGGCGGATACTTTGCCGCGGCGATGAAGGCGGACTTTCCCGCGCTGGCCGCGGAGGCGTTCCGCGCGCCGCGGCTGGCGGAGCTGGGGATCGTCCATCCCGGGGCCCTGCGCGCCGCCTGCGAGCGGTACGCCCGCACCGGTGACGGGTCGCTGGGATTCGGCCTGGTGCAGACGCTCCAGGTGGAGCTGTGGCTGCGCGCCCGCGAAGGCGGCGCGCGGCAGCCCCGCGGGGCCGGCGCGGCGCCGGCGCTCGCGGGGGTGGATGGAGCGCGGACCCTCCTGGACCCCGCGCTTTCGTCCGGGCACGCGCCCGGAGCCACGTCCCTTTCATCCCGGAGGTGATTCCGTGTATGAGACCCCGAGCCTCACCCGCTTCGGAACGCTCCGCGAGCTGACGCTCTGCGGCGCGCAGGCGCCCCTGGACGGCGGCCCCGCCATGGGCAACGGCTCCACCAACTTCAACTGCAATCCCGGCGGTGGAGGGGGTGGAGGGGGTGGAGGCGGCGGACACTCCTGAGTCCGCCGGAGCGGTAGCGAACGGCGGGGAGCCGGCCGCGGCTCCCCGCCGCCATCCATCCAGCGAAATCCACCCGCCATGCCCGACTACGCCGTCTTCGGCGGCCGGCTGCGCTCCCCCGTCGTCCTTGCCGGGGTGCGCCCGCTCCCGCCGGACGCCCCGCCCGACTGGCGGCTGCGCGTCGCCCGTCGTCCTCCCCCGCCCGCGCCCGCTCCGGCCGCCGCGGAGTGGGTGGACGGCGAGCCGCGCGTCCACCTCTTCGCGCTGGCGGACGGGTGGCGGCTGGCGTACGACGACACGGGGACGTACGAGGTGTCGGCGGATGGCGCGCGGTGGAGCTGGCACCCCGCGCAGGGCGCGGCGCCGGAGCTGGTGCAGGCGGACCTGCTGGGGCGCGTCGCGGCGCTCGCCCTGGCGGCCCGCGGGGCGCTGCCGCTGCACGCCAGCGCCGTGACCGTGCGCGGGCGGGGGCTGGTGTTCCTGGGCGGCAAGCACTTCGGCAAGAGCACGCTGGCCGCCGCCCTCGCCGCCGCCGGGGCCCGGCTGGTGGCGGACGACATGGCCGTGATCGAACCGGGCCCCCCGGCGCGCCTGCGTCCCGGCGTCCCCCTCTTTCGCCTGTGGAACGAGACCGCGGACCACCTGCGGGAGCTGGGGATCGGCGGCACGCGCATCGACGGAGAAAAGCTGACGCTGGCAGCGCTTCCGGCGGAACGGGTGGAGACCGGGCGGACGCCGCTGGCCGCGCTCTACCTCCTGGACCCCTTCGACGCGGCGGACGATTCCGCGCCGGCGCGGCGGGCCCCGCTGGCGCCGACGGACGCCGTGCTGGCGATGCTGGCGCACGCCAAGCTGGGCCCGCTGCTGCACGGGGCGCCCGCCGCCGCCCACCTGGCCCGCGCCGCGGCCGTGGCCGCCGGGGTCCCGGCGTACACGCTGCGGATGGCGCGGGGGTTCGAGCGGCTGCCGGACGCCGCAGCCCGCATCCTCTCCTGGCACGGCGCCGGCGAGCGGGCGGCCGCGTGAGCACCCTCGCCGCGCCGTGCGCCCCGGCATCCGTCCCGCGGACGGAACCGCCGCCCCCCGCCGTCCGGCTGGAGGGGCTGGCCAAGTCGTTTCCCGTCGCGCGCGGCTGGGGAGAGATGATCCGCCGCCCCCGCGCGCGCCGATGGACCCCCGCGCTGCGCGGGGTGACCTGCGACGTGGCCGCCGGCGAGCTGTTCGGGGTGCTGGGGCCCAACGGCGCGGGAAAGACGACGCTCTTCAAGATCCTGTCGACGCTGGTGCTGCCGGACGCGGGGCGGGCCGAGGTGATGGGGGTGGACGTGGTGCGGCACCCCGCGCGCATCCGCACTCTGCTCGCGCCCGTGGTGGCGGATGAGCGGAGCCTGAACTGGCGGCTGGACGCGCGGGAGAACCTGCGCCTGTACGCCGCCCTGCACGGCCTGCGCGGCCGCGCCGCGTTGGCGCGCGTGGACGAGGTGCTGGCCGGGGTGGAGCTGGACGACGCGGGGGAGCGGCGGGTGGGCACCTTTTCGTCGGGGATGAAGCAGCGGCTGCTGCTGGCCCGCGCCCTCCTGGCCCGCCCCCGGGTACTGCTGCTGGACGAGCCGACGCGCAGCCTGGACCCCCTCTCCGCCCGCCGCTTTCGCGCGTTTCTGCGCGACGAGGTGGTGGCGCGGCGCGGATGCACCGTCGTGCTGGCCACCCACGCGCCCGACGAGGCGCTGGAGCTGTGCGACCGCGTGGGCGTGCTGCACCGCGGCCGGCTGCTGGCCGTGGGCCCCGCCGAGGCGCTGGCCCGCCGCCACGCCCGCGACCGCTGGCGGCTGTGGACCCGCCACCCCGACCACCCCGCGTTCGCCGCGGCGGAGGGGCGCGGGGTGCTGCGCGTGGAGGGGCGGACGGCGGAGGAGGACGGGTGGACGCGCGTGGAGGTGGAGGTGCGCGGCGGCGCGGACGGCGCGGCGCGGCTGCTCTCCGCGCTGGTGGGGGGCGGCGCCGCCGTCTCGCGGCTGGAGCCGGTGCGCCCCACGCTGGCGGAGCTGATCGAGCGCATCGTGGCGGAGGAGACGGGATGAGCCGCGTGGCCGCCCTGGCCCGGGCGGGGTTCCTGACGGACGCCAGCTACCGGGTGGGGATGCTGGTGTCCCTGGCCGCGCTGGTGGCGGCGGCGGTCCCCGTCTGGCTGATCGCGCGGGCCATGCAGCCGCTGATGGCGGACGCGATCGACGCGCAGGGCGGCGATTACTTCGCCTTCGTGCTGGTGGGGATGACGGCGACGTACTTCGTGGCCACGGCGTGCAACGCGCTTCCCGGCGCGGTTTCGTCCGGCGTGCGCGGCGGCACGCTCGAAGCGCTGCTGGCCACGCCGGCGCCGCTCCCCACCCTGCTGGCCGGCCTCGCCGCGTATCCCCTGCTCTGGACGCTGCTGCGGGCGCTGGTCCTGCTGGCGGCAGGCGCCGCGCTGGGCGCGCGCTTTTCAGCGGAAGGCGCGGCGGCGGGGCTCGTCATCATCGCCCTGATCGTGCTGGCGTACGTTCCCTTCGGGCTGATGGGCGCGGCGCTGCTGCTGGCGTTCCGCACCACGGGGCCGCTGCTGCAGGGGGTGGTCGTGGTCTCCATGCTGCTGGGCGGCGTCTACTATCCCGTCGAGGTGGTGCCGGAGTGGCTTCGGCCTGCCGCCGCCGCCGTGCCGCTGGGCTACGGCCTGCGGGCGCTGCGGATGACGCTGCTGGAGGGGGCGCCGCCCGGCGCGGTAGCGGGGGACGTGGCGGTGCTGGCGGCGATGGCGGCGGGGTGGATGGCGGTGGGCGCGCTCGCGCTGCGCGGGTCCCTGCGCTACGCCCGGCGCACCGGCACCCTCGCGCAGTACTGATCGGGGATCGGGATCGTCCCCGGCGGCACGCGCCGATTCGGGATGCCGGAGACGGCAGGGTGGACGAAGCGCGCTGCGGAGCCATGAGAATCTGGGGGCTCTTCAATCTTCTCGCACGCGAGCCGTGTGAGGTTGCGCCGGCGCGGCTCCGCCGTCGGTCGGCGGCATTCCCGAAGCCAGCCGGAGCGCTGCTCCCGTTTCGGGTTGGACATCGGGCGTTGAACGTCGGGTTGCGCGGATGGTGCTGACGCAGTGAGGGGCCATCCGCATTTTTTTTGACGGCCCCCCATCATCGCCGGGCGACGATGCTCGCCGGAAGCGCGGACGCCTGCCGGAAGCGCACCGGACCCGGCCTCCACGAACACCTGATGCGCGATCTTGCAAAGTCTCCGAGCGCGAGAAGTCCGGCGGGTTTCCGCCGCCGTCGAGCGAGCGGATGGTTCACGGGAGCGCGCATCAGGTGAAGCCGGATGGCAGGCCGCGGGGCGCTCCGGAGGAGAATGGGGTTCCTGAAAAAAACTTTTGAGGTCCCCCCTCATCGCCATCATCCGCCGGCGACGCTGCTCGCCGGAAGCGCGGACGCCTGCCGGAAGCGCACCGGACCCGGCCTCCACGAACACCTGATGCACGATCTTGCAAAGTTTCCGAGCGCGAGAAGTCCGGCAGTTTCCCGCCG
>DASQBH010001328.1:0-11247 GCA_035635315.1 Longimicrobium sp. | reverse complement strand
AGAGGGTGCGAGCCTGAGCGAGCGGGTGAGGGCCCCGCGGACGCAGCTGGATGTCGTTCGCAGTCCCCCACTTTCGCACTCTCGCACTTTCGCACTTTCGCACTCCGTCGTAAGCTGCCGCCGTCCACCATCCCCGTAATCCGCCGATGCCCGATCCCGATCCGAACCTTCCGCGCGGCCCGCTGAGCGGCGTGCGCGTGCTGGACCTGAGCCGCGTGCTGGCGGGGCCGCTGTGCACCATGGTGCTGGGCGACCTGGGCGCGGACGTCATCAAGGTCGAGCGCCCCGGCACCGGCGACGACACGCGCACCTGGGGCCCACCGTGGGCGCAGGGGCCGGACGGGCGCGAGTCTGCCTACTACCTGAGCGTGAACCGCAACAAGCGCTCGGTGGCGGCGGACCTCAAGTCGGACGAAGGGCGCGCGCTGGTCCTTCGCCTGGCGCGCGGCGCGGACGTGGTGGTGGAGAACTTCGCGCCGGGGATGCTGGATGGATGGGGGCTGGGATACGCCGACCTGTCGCGCGAGAACCCCGGCCTGGTGTTCTGCTCGATCACGGGATACGCGTCCGACGGGCCGGAGGCGGGGCGACCGGGCTACGACTTTGCCGTGCAGGCGCGGGCGGGGTGGATGTCGATCACGGGCGAGCCGGAGGGCACGCCGGTCAAGGTGGGCGTCGCCGTGGTGGACGTGCTGACGGGGCAGAACGCCGCCATCGCCATCCTCGCCGCCCTGCGCGAGCGCGAGGGATCCGGCCGCGGCCAGCGGGTGGAGGTGTCGCTCTTCGATTCAGCGCTCGCCGGGCTGGTGAACGTCACGCAGGCCGTGCTGGTGACCGGCAGCGAGCCGCGGCGCTGGGGAAACGCGCACGTCACCATCGTCCCCTACCAGGCCTTCGACGCGGCGGACCGCCCCTTCATCGTCGCCGTGGGGAACGACGCGCAGTGGCGGCGGCTGTGCGCGGCCATGGGCGCGGACGATCTCGCCGCGGACGAGCGGTTCGCCACCAACCCCGGCCGCGTGGAGCACCGCGAGCAGGTGGTCACCGCGCTGGCGGCCCGCTTCCGCGCCCGTCCCGCCTCCGAGTGGCTGGGGATGATGGAGGCCGCCGGCGTCCCCTGCGCCCCCGTGCAGACCGTCGGCGAGGCGCTGGCGGATCCCGCGGCGCGCGACAGACTGTGGCCGATGGAAGGCGCCACCTACGGCGCCGTGCCCACCGTCGCCTCGCCGCTCCGCTTCTCCCGCACGCCTGCCGCCCTCCGCGACTCCGCCCCCGTGCTGGGCGAGCACACGGCGCAGATTCAGGATCTCGGCTGGCGAGCGTTCGAATGCGGTTGATTTCTCGGCAGGCGGACACAATTGCGGGAACCGCGGGCGAGGTCGGGAGCACTCCGAAAGAGACCTTGCAGTCCCTCGCATAGGGATACATCTTTCCCGACATAATCGGCGTCTGGACCTGCATCCCACCCTGGCGAGTGTCGATCCTGGCGTCCCAGCACGAGAGGTTCCCATGCGCAAGATCAGCCTGAACGTGAATGAGCTTCGGGTGGAGTCCTTCGAGACGGAGAAGGATGACAACAAGGCAAAGCAGGGCACCGTGCACGGGCACGCCACCCAGCTCCTCGGCTGCCATCTGACGGATGCTGGATACACACAGTGCGGACAGCAGTGCCTGAGCGGGTGGCGGCCGTGCCAGCCGACTGATGCGTGGACGGACGGCGAGAGGATGTGCTACTGTGGCGGGAGCGGCCAGTACGCCTGTTAGTGGCCGTTGAGCGAGGAACGCGTGTATCTTGCGGCTGACCGCGTTCCTCGACTCAGAGCACAGGTGATCGGGATGATGAGATTTACCTCGCGCCGCGCTGTCCTGGCGGCGCTCCTCGCGTCCGCGGCGGCGCTGGGGGATGCGCATGCGCAGGCGTACACGCTGGCGGGCGGCGCGCGGATGTTCGACGGGGACGATGGGGAGAGCGCGACGATGGGCGCCCTGCGCACGGAGTTCCCCATCGGCACCACGGCGCTGATCGAGTTCGCCAGCTCGATCGCCGAGGTGCCCGATGACCGCCGCAGCGGCGTGCGGAGTGTGTTCGAGGCGCAGGTGCAGCTCCCCGTCCGCCTGGGCGACGTGCTGACGCCGTATTTTGGCGCCGGCGCCGGGTTCGGCCACGTGAACGAGGTCAGCGGCCAGGACGACGGCGGATGGCAGGGCGTGCTTTCCGCGTCCGCCGGCGTGCGCGTGGCGTTCGCCGGGCAGCTGGGCGCGGTGATCGACGCGCGGGTGCGGGGCATCGGCCTGGAGTTCACCGGCAGCCACACCGACCTGACCGTCGGCCTGCGCTATTCGCTGCAGCGGCCGGATCGTCCGCGGTTCCGCGGCGCGCCGCGGCGACCGTAGGCCCTCACCCGCGCGCCACGGGCTGAAGCCCGCGGCTACGAATGCCATAAGCCCCGCCCCGGGCTCGCGGAGCTCGCCCGGCGGGGCTTCACCTGCTCGGGTTGTCACAGGCCGGCGCGCCTGGCCAAGACCGGTTGAACAACGGGGAACCTCCCGGATGCCCCTCCACCCTCGGACACGAAGCCCCGCGCAGTTTGCGGGCTTATCGCTTCTCCAGCCGCGGGTTTACCCGCCCGGGACAATCCCCCGCCGACGACGCCCCCACCATCACACCATCACACCATCACACCCTTTCACCCGTTCACGCTTTCACCCGCTCACCCTCCGCGGCGTCCCTCCGAACGCCTCCTTCCACACTCGCCGCAGTTGTCGCGGCGTATCGAAGCCGCAGCGAGCCGCCACCGCTTCGACCGTAAGCCCCGGATCGTTCAGCAGGTTGCGGGCAAGCTCCAGCCGCAGCCGCGTGGTGAAGTCGTGGATGCTCACGCCGGTCGCCTGGCGAAAGACGCGCGTCAGGTGGCGCGGGCTCATGAAGGCGATCCGCCCCAGGTCCTCCAGCGTGGCGCGCTCCGCCGGGTGCGCCACCAGCCAGTCCTGCACGCGGTGGATGCCGGGGTGCAGGTGCGTGCGGTAGTCCAGGTACACGCTCTGCTGCTGGTGCGCGCCGTCGCGCCGCAGGTACACCACCAGCTCGCGCGCCACCGCCGCCGCCACCAGCGGCCCGTGCCGCCGCTCCACCAGCGACAGCGCCATGTCGATCCCCGACGCGATCCCCGCGCTGGTGGTGATGCGCCCGTCGTCCACGAACAGGCGGTTGTCCAGCACCCGCGCGCCCGGATGCCGCTCCCGCAGGTCCGCGATGCGCGACCAGTGCGTGGTGCACTGCCGCCCGTGCAGCAGCCCCGCGTCCGCCAGCACGAACGCGCCCACGCACACCGAGCAGACGTGCGCGCCGCGGTCGTGCGCCTCGCGCAGCCAGCGGTGCACCGACGCGGGCGCCTGGCGCGCGGACTCGATCGACATCCCCGGCACGATCACCAGGTCGCCTTCACCCACGCCCTGCGGCAGCGGCTCCAGCTCCGCCAGCGCCACGCCCTGCCGCGCCCGCACCGCCGGCTGCGGCCCGGCGATGCGCACGCGGTATTCGCCGCCCAGCCCGCCGGCGGTGTGAAACACCTCGACGGGACCCGCCAGGTCCAGCAGGTCCACGCCGGGAAGGACGACGAAGGTTACCTGCTGCATGCGGCCAGCGTCTCCAGCTCCGCCGCCAGCCCGTCCGCCGTCGCGATGCGCGCAAAGCGGCCGCGCAGCGCGAACTCCGTGGCGCGGGTGATGGCGTCCGGCGGCTGCACGTCGCCGGTGGCGGGATCGGTGATGGGAAAGGTGAGCGTCGCCTCGGTCACAAAGTCCACGTCGTAGCCCAGGTCGCCCGCCACGCGCGCCGTGGTCTCGCAGCACTGCTCCGTCTGGATGCCCGCGATGGCGATCCGCCGCACCCCCAGCACCGCCAGCCGCTCCGCCAGGTCCGTGCTGGTGAAGGCGTTGCGCGTGCTCTTCTGCAGCAGCGGCTCGTCCTCGCGCCTGTCCAGCCACGGCTGCAGCCGCAGGTACGGGCTGCCGGCCTGGAAGAACGCGTCGCCGTCCTCGTGCACCACCCAGATCACCGGCAGCCCCGCGCCGCGATACGCGTCCACCAGCCGCGTCACGTTCCGTTCGAACGCCGGGTTGTTGCGGCTGGCCCACCGCGCCTCGTCCGCCCTGAACGACTCCTGCACGTCGATCACCAGCAGCGCCGACGCCTCGATCGGCTGCTTTCCGTTGCTCGCCATCTTCCGCTCCCCTGTGCGATGTGGATCGCGCGGGCATGGATACCCGCAGCGAGCCAAAAGGTAGCGCGTCAGGACGACAGGGATCAGGCGGGTTTCAGGACGTGGATGGGTCGGATCGGGACATGATGGTGGTGGCGATGCGAAACGTCGGACCAGCCATCCGCCCACCACGCACGACGGGCCGGCTCCCACCCAGGGAGCCGGCCCGTCGCCATCATCCATCATCCCCCGGAATCACTCGCGCGGCGGGTCGCCGGGCTGGTAGGGGAGCTGGTTCATCAGGTAGCGCACCACGCCGTCGATCTTGGAGGTGCGCAGGCGGTCCGTGCGCGCCGTGACCACCGCGGCGGGGCCGTGGCGGTGCACGTCGACCACAACGGTGCCTTCGCCGCCGGTGTAGGTGCGGGAGTGATGGTCTTCGCGGGTAAGC
Organism: Longimicrobium sp.; assembly: GCA_035635315.1. Classification (GTDB taxonomy): domain Bacteria; phylum Gemmatimonadota; class Gemmatimonadetes; order Longimicrobiales; family Longimicrobiaceae; genus Longimicrobium. The sequence continues at coordinate 6,594 of DASQBH010001328.1, read as the reverse complement.
GACACCTCGCCGCGCGTGGTGAGGATCAGCTCCACGCGCGCCCAGATCTCGTGCGCCGGAAGGGCCGTCATCCGCTCGTAGTCCGACATCAGATCTCCACCTTCGCGATTTGCGTATTCCCCAGGGGGCGCAGCGCCCCGCATCGTCCGGATCAGTCCCCGCCAAGCACCGCCGCGCGCAACTCCGCGAACGGCCGCGCGCCCACCAGCCAGCGCGCCTCATCTCCCGTGCCGATTACGATCGTCGGCACACCTTCCACCCCCGCCCGCAGCGCCGCGTCCTGCTCCGCCGCCACGCGCGCGGAGAACGCGTCCACGTCCAGCACCACCTTGAGCTCCGACGCGTCCAGCCCCAGCCCCGCGCCGATCTCCACCAGCACGTCGATGCGGCCGATGTCGCGCCCCTCCGCAAAGTGCGCGGCGAACAGCGCCTCCCGCATCGCCGGCCCCACGCCCTTGGAGGCCGCGAACGCCGCCGCCTCGTGCGCCTTGCGCGTCCGCACCGGCGTGGGGACGCGCAGCGCGATCCCCAGCTCGTCGGCCAGGGGGCGGAGCGCGTCCATCCACCCGCCCTCGTCGGCCGATGGAAGCGGCGCGGGGGCGGGATACAGCTCCCACGCCAGGTGCGTGGGCTCCACCTCGCCGGCCGCCTGCATGCGCCGCAGCGCCGCCTCGGTCACGTACGAGAACGGGCAGGCGAAGTCCGAGAACACCACCACCGGAACCGCCGCCATGCCTGTGCCCGCCGGTTGAAACGCCGCGTCTGGAAAGCGCGCGCAAGATGCCCCGCGCGCCCCGCCTTCGCAAGCCTGCGCGGCTGCTCGTCCGCCTACCGCGCGTCCCCCGGCGCGAACACCAGCACGTGGCCGTTCCAGGTCAGGTACAGCCGCCCCGCAAGGCGTTCCGCGCTCCGGATCCGCTCCGGCGCGTTCGTGGGGACCAGCGTAAGGACGTGCGTCCGGGCCGCCGCCGTTTCGCTGCTGGTGTAGCTCCCGACTTCCCGCACCATGGCCACGGGCGACTCGTTGGTGCGGGGGTGCTGGCGCACGTTGAGGTCCAGCGTGTAGCTGCCGGCGCTCTCGTCCCCCGCCTCCAGGCGCAGCACGCCGTGCACCACCGTGGTCCACTCCGCGGAGGTAGAGTCCAGCACCACCGGCAACGCCCGTGCGTCCATCCGCTCCAGCGTCCACACCCCCGCCGGCGCGGGCGGCGTGATGCCGGCCTCCCTGTCGTCGTCCTCGTCCTGGTCCAGCTGCAGCTGCCAGCCCAGGGACAGGAAAGGGCCGCTGAAGTCCAGCGAACGCGGCCATGACGCCGGCAGCGCATCCGCGTCATCCGTCGCCGTCCACTTGACGCTGTGGAAGTTGCGGAACCGGTACCCGCCCTCCACGAACAGCCCTTCGGCGAACGTCTCCTCCAGGTAGAAGCCGCCGGAGAGCACCACCTCGAACGCGTTGGCCTCCACGTCCCACGGCTGGCCGGAGGGTCCGTACGCCTGCGCGTCCCACAGCTCCACCAGGCCGAATCCCAGCCCCAGGTAGCGGCTCACCGGCTCGCTCTCCCAGGTGGTGTAGAGGGAGACGGTCGGCAGCGCGCGCAGCGAGGCGCGCAGGTCCAGGCTGGGCTCCTCGGCCTGGTAGCCGCGCAGGTAGCTGGCGCCCAGCCCCAGCTCGTAGCTGATGCCGCCGCCGGACTTGAGGTTGATGAGCACCTCGGTGCCGCCGCCGTGCAGCATCCCGCCGTCCGTCGTCACCTCGTCCGAAAAGGGGACCAGCCCGCCCTGGTAGAAGATGGTGACGGCGCTCACCTCGTCGAACAGCCCCTCCACCAGCCCCAGGCCCTGCGCGCGGGCGGGGAAGGACGCCAGCACCAGCGCGCCCACCGCGAGGATGTGCCTCGATTGCATCGAATGGGAACGTGTGATGGGGAGGATGCCGATCAGCGGAAGCAGCGCAGCGGCACGTCCAGCGGCGGATAGGTGCCGGTGAAGGAGAAGTGCCACCACTCCTTGTTGTAGTTGGAGAACCCTTCCGCGCGCATGGCGTCCACCAGGATGCGGCGGTTGGCGGCCACCTGCCCCGTGGCGTTGGCGGTGTGCGCGGCCTCGTTGAAGGTGTCGTACGGCGTCCCCATCTCCACCTCGCTCCCGTCCGACAGGCGCACGAGCGTCAGGTCCACCGTGCCGCCGCGGTTGTGGCCGCTCTGCCGCGCGACGTAGCCCTGCTCCAGCACCCACTCGTTGTTCGTGCGCTCCGCCCACTCCACCATCCCCAGCGTCGCGCGGACGGGGCGGTAGCCGTCGAACACCTTGAGCCCCAGGCCGCGGCCGCGCAGCGACTGGTGCACGCGCGCCAGCGCCCGCGCGGCCTCCGGGCGCAGCATGGCCAGCGGCCGCTCGTACCCGGGGAGCACGGCGCCCGTGAAGTTGTTCGCCGTGGCGTAGCGCACGTCCGTGCGGATCGTCCGATCCACCGACTGCACGTTCACCAGCGTCCCCGGCGCGATGTCGCACTCGCCGCCGCCCGGCGGCGTGGCGTTGGCCGGGGCGGAGGCGGGCGCCGTGGCGGTGCGCGCGGGGGCGGCGGATGCGCACGCGCCCAGCAGCAGCACCAGCGCGGCGGCGAGCGCCCGCGGGCGCGGAATGCTAGAAGTCATACCGGGCTCCGTCCTCTCCAAGCCGCATGTCGGGGTAGATGGTCCGCGCCTCCGCCAGGTCACCGTCCGTCACAAAGGGGGGCAGGTGGACCAGCACCATCCGCCCCGCCCCCGCGTCGCGCGCCACCTCCGCGGCCTGCACGTAGGTGGTGTGGCCGCCCAGCTCCGTCCCCGTGCTCTCGTGCACCAGCAGGTCCGCGCCGCGCGCCAGCGCCGTGATCTCCGCCGACTTGGCCGTGTCGCACGAGTACGTGCAGACGCCGGAGCCCTGCGCGTCTTCCACGCGAATGCCGATCACGGGCACGCCGTGGATCCCCGGCGCCGCGGTGATGCGCCAGCGCTCGTTGCTGAGCACGGGCGCGCCGGCCTCGTGGCGCACCTCGTTCCACTGGATCTCGGGCACGCCCTCCCAGCCGCTCGTGTTGAACGCCTCCCACACCTTGCGGGCCTGGTCCAGCGCGGGGCGAATGCCGTGCACGGGGATGGGATGCCGGCGTCCCAGCAGCCAGATCTTCTCCATGAACAGCGCGAAGCCGCTCACGTGGTCGGGGTGCTCGTGCGTCACGATGAACGCCTCGATCCCCGCCGGGTCCACGCCCGACGCCATGAGCCGCTGGATCACGTCGCCGCCGCAGTCCACCACCACGCTGCGCCCGCCGCTCTCGAACGCCAGCATGGTGGTGGTGCGCTCCGGGCCGCTGACCCCCGCGCCCGTGCCCAGCAGGTGTACGACCGGCATGTGCCTGGCCTCCCTTCCGCGTTCGCTTTCGACAGGACTGCGCCACGGTGACAGAATGCGCGGCCGGCGGTGGATGCGGCAAGGCGGGATGCGATGCGGAGCGCCCATCGGATATTGTCCCGGGCGGGTGAACCCGCGGCTGGAAGCAAAAAGCCCCGCAACCTGCGCGGGGCTCCGTATCGCACACGATGGATCTGTCATTTCGAAGGAGCGCCGCGCCTCAACATCCTTTACGCCACACCCGGCGCGCGACTGAGAAATCTATCGTCGGATGCTCGTGGTGTGCTCGACGCCCCGATCCCTCGGTCTCGCCCGGTTGCGGACGCGCAAATGCCTGGGACGCCGCACACCGCCCGGCCGCCGAGTCCGCGCAGGCGGACTGTGTGACGTTGTTGCCGCGAATTCATTCGCTCCGGGACAAAGCCGGCGGATTCATCGGTTGCGGACGCGCAAATGCCTGGGCCGCCGCACACCCTCTGGCCGCCGAGTCCGCGCAGGCGGACTTCGTGTAGTTGTTGCCGCGAATTCATTCGCCCGGCAGGCGGCCGGCACGGTGCCTGTCAGGATCTCACATCAACCGCCGAGACGAGGCCGGCCAACCACCTCATCCCCCCATCATCCCCTCATCACTCCTCGTCCTTCTTCTCCCCGTCCTCCACCAGGTGGTTGCAGCCGTGCTCGGGGTTGGCCCGCGAGGTGGCGTAGTCGCGCAGGTAGTCGCGGATCACGTTCTCCTCCAGGCTTTCCGGCGACGGGCGGTTTACGCGAAAGCTGGCCGCCATCCCCTCGTAGCGGGTGGAGTCTTCCTTGCTTGGTGCGTTGTACGCGCTGTCGCGGTACGCCGTCTCGTGCGCGCGCAGGTCGGCGTAGGTGGCGTACACCTGCGCGAACTTGTGCGGCGCGCTCACCAGCGCGGGAACGCTGCCGCGCGCCTGGCTCTCCGTCAGCAGGGTGTCCAGCCGGGCCAGCCGCGTGCGGGCGTGAATGCTCAGCGCCTCGGCAATGCAGGCGTCCAGGCGGGCCTGGCGGCGGGCCTCCCGCTGCTGCGGCGTGGGTCCGTCGTCGCCGCAGGCGGAAAGCGTCATGGCCAGCGCGGCGGCGAGAAGGAGAATCCTGTGCATGGGACGGTGTGCGGTTGGCGTTGCGGATGAAGAACGGTTCAGGCAGGGAGCGCCTCGGGAAACAGCGTGCGCTCCACCAGCTCGCAGATCAGGTGGATGAGGGTGATGTGCCCCTCCTGGATGCGCTCGGTGGCCTGCGCGGGCACCACCAGGCTTTCGGCGCAGACCTCGCGCAGACGCCCGCCGTCGCGCCCGGTGAGCGCCACGGTCAGCGCGCCGCGCGCGTTGGCCGCCTCGGCCGCCAGCAGCACGTTGGGCGAGCCGCCGCTGGTGCTGATGGCCACCAGCACGTCGCCCGGGCGCACCATCGACTCCACCTGCCGGCTGAACACGGTGGCGAAGTCGTAGTCGTTGCTCCAGCAGGTGAGCGTGGCCCCGTCCATCAGGTGGTGCGCCGGCAGGCCGGGGCGCTCGCGCTTGTACCGCGCCACCAGCTCCTCCACCAGGTGCATGGCGTCGCAGGCGCTGCCGCCGTTGCCGCAGGCGTACAGCCGGTTTCCCGCGGCGAACGCGTCGGCAATGCGGGCGGCCACGCGCGCCACGTCGGGCGCCAGGTCGCGCAGCGCCAGCTTTACGCGCGCCGACTCGTCCAGCGCGTCGCGGATCAGGTGGAGAACGTCTTCGTGCTGCACTCTGCGGGAGACGCGTGGGCGCGAACGGAAACGCTGCGAAAGGCGCGGGCCTTTCCGCAGCCGGCTGGTACTCCAGACGGGAGAGGAATGATTCCATGCGCCGCATGACCGCCGCAAGGGCGCGCGCCGCATCGCTGCTTCTGCCGATGGTCCTGGCCGCCGCGTGCAAGCCGGCGGAGCCGCTTCCCGTCGACTGGCGCACCCCCCTGCCGCAGCCCGCCGCCGAGGGGGCCACGCTGGCGCTGGACTCCTCGCGCATCGCCTGGATCGGCACCCGCGGGCGGCTGGCGGGGCTCGATTCCGCCGGCCGGGTCGTCGCCACGGTCACCGTCAGCGGCGACTCGGTGCCGCGCCTGCTCTGGCGCAGCGGCGACCGGCTGGTGATCGCCCTGGGCGCGCGGCGGCTGGCGCGGGCAGAGGCGGCCGGCGGGCGCGCCGCGAACGGCTGGGGCTCGTCCGCGCTGCGCGCGGCGGCGCGCGATCCGCGGGGCCGCTGGGTGTTCACCGCCAACCGCCGCGGCGGCGTGACCGGGCTGGACCCGGCGACGCTCGCCCCGCGGTGGGGGTGGGCGGAGACGGGGGGCGAGGCCGTGGGGCTGGCCGTGTCGCCGCTGGCGGACCGCGTCTACGTCTCCGTGGACCGCGTGGAGGACGTGCCCCCCGCCGTGCAGGTGCGCGACGCGGGGAGCGGCCGCGTGCTCTTTGCCGCGGACCAGGCGGAGCCGCTGCGGGGGCTTACGGCGGGCCCGGACGGCACGCTGTACGGATGGCAGGGGAACGGCCTGGTGGTCCGGCTGCGGCACGGGCCCCAGGGGCTGCGGCGCATCTGGGCCGAGACCCCCGCCGTGCGCGGGCCGGAGGGCGAGCTGGAGCTGCGCGTGGACCCGGCGGGGCGGCGGGTGGCGGTGTTCGGCCGGGGGCGCGGGGCACGGCTGGCGGTGCTGGACGCGCTCACCGGCCGCGTGCTGGTGCAAACGAACACGGCGCCCCTGGACGCCGCGTTCGACGTCGGGGGGCGCCTGTACCTGCTGGAGCCCGGGGAGCTGCGGGTGCTGCGGTAGGCGCCGGGGCTCAGTGCCCCAGGTCGTCTCCGCCGCCGCCCGTGCGCCGCATCAGGAACCCCGCCGCGATGAACGGCAGCGAGTTCAGCGCCAGGCTGCCGATGGCGGCGTACATCAGGAGCTCGTTCCCGGCAATGATGCTGTAGATCAGCCCGGCGATCGCGGGCAGGGTGATCAGTACGGCGCCAATCAAGGCGAACTTCATCGGTCCGGCTCCAGCGTGGCTCGAAATCGGGTTGCGTTCGTGCGGGCTCTCGGTCGCGTCAAGCTACGTGCACAATCGGCCGCCCGGCAAGAGTGCGCAACCCGGCAGATGCCGTGCCCGCCACGCACAACGGGATCGCGACGCCAGGAAATCGGCGCCTGAACCAGGGGCCCGGCCCCCTC
>DASQBH010001327.1:0-3342 GCA_035635315.1 Longimicrobium sp. | reverse complement strand
GGTGCCCACCACCACGTCGTCGGCGCCGCTGTAGCGGGCCAGCAGGACCTTGAAGGCGGCCAGCACCACCATCGGCAGGGTGGCCCCCTCGGCGCGGGCCAGGTCGCGCAGCCGCTCCAGCACCGGCGCCGGCACGCTCACCGGCACGCGGCCGCCCCGGAACGAGGGGAGCGGCGGGCGCGGCCGGTCGGTGGAGAGCCCCAGCAGCTCCGGGGCGCCGGCCAGCCGCTCGCGCCAGTACGCCAGGTGCGGCGCCTCGGCCTGGCGGCGGGCCTGCGACCGCTGCCACACGGCCCAGTCGCCGTACTGCAGCGCCGGCTCCGGCAGGGGCGACGGGCGCCCCTCGGCAAAGGCGTCGTACAGGGCCAGCACCTCGTCCACCAGCACCCGCCGGCTCCACCCGTCGCCCACGATGTGGTGGGCGCTCAGCAGGAGCGCGTGGTCCCCCGTCCCCAGCCGCAGCAGGCGGCCGGCGAAGACCGGGCCCGCCTGCAGGTCGAACGGGTGCGCCGCCAGCTCCGCGGCGCGGCGCCGCAGCGCGGCCTCGCGCTCCGCCGGCGCCAGCTCCGACAGGTCCTCGCCGGGAAGGGCGAAGCCGGCGAACGGCGCGACCACCTGCACGGGGACGCCGTCCACCTCGCGGAACACCGTGCGCAGCGCCTCGTGGCGGCGCACCGTCTCCGCCAGCGCCCGCTCCAGCGCCACCGCGTCCAGCCCGCCCTGCAGCCGCAGCCCCGTGAACAGGTTGTACGCCGGCCCGCCCCGCCCCAGCCGGTGCAGAAACCACAGCCGCTCCTGCTCCCAGGTGAGCGGCACGTCGCCGTCGCCCGTGCGCCGCGGGACGGGGGACGCCCGGTGCATCCCCAGCAGCCGCGCGTCCAGCGGCGCGCGCCGGGCCGCGAACGGCTCCGGGCGCGCCAGGGCCTCCAGCTCCTTGACGGTCACCACGCACCTCCCGCGGCGGCGGCCATGCCGGCCAGCTCCTCGGCCTGCTCGTCCGTCATCTCCAGGATGTCGGCGTAGACCATCCGCTCGATCTCGGCCGCCATCCCCTCCAGCGTGGGCTGGGAGAACACGGTGCGGATGGAGAGCTCCAGCCCGAAGGTGGCCTGCACCCGCGCGGTGAGCCGCATGATGAGCAGCGAGTGCCCGCCCAGCGCGAAGAAGTCGTCCGTGGCGCCCACGCGGTCCACCCGCAGCACCTCGGCCCAGATCGCCGCCAGCGCCTCTTCCACCACGGTGCGCGGCGCCACGTACAGCGCCTCGGCCGTCGCCAGCTCGGGGACGGGGAGCGCCCGCACGTCCAGCTTGCCGTTGGGCGTCAGCGGCAGACGGTCCACCGTGACGAACGCCGACGGCAGCATGTACTCGGGAAGGGTGGCCCGCAGGGACGCGCGCAGCGCCTCGGCGTCGGCGTCGCCCACCAGGTACGCCACCAGCCGCTTTTCTCCCGGCTGGTCCTCGCGCACCACCACCCGGACCTCGCGCACCTCGGGACGGGCGGCGAGCAGGCTCTCCACCTCGCCCGGCTCGATGCGGAAGCCGCGGATCTTCACCTGCTCGTCCAGCCGGCCCACGAACTCCAGCCGGCCCCCGGCCGTGCGGCGCATCTGGTCGCCGGTGCGGTACATCCGCGCGCCGGGCTCTGGCGAGAACGGATCGGGGACGAAGCGCTGCGCGGTCAGCGAGGGGCGGCCCAGGTAGCCGCGCGCCACGCCGCCGCCGCCCACGTACGCCTCGCCCAGGACGCCCACGGGCACGGGCTGCATCGACCCGTCCAGCAGGTAGACCCGCGCGTTGCCGATCGGCCCGCCGATGTCGACGTTGCGGGCGTCCTCGCCCACCGTCTCCACCTCGCCGCAGAGGCAGAAGGTGGTGGTCTCCGTGGGGCCATAGACGTGCAGCAGACGCCCGGGCTTTCCGGACCGAAGGAGCCGGCGCACGGCGTCGGCGTCCACCTGCTGCCCGCCGAACAGCACCTCGCGCAGCGAGGCGAAGATGTCGGGGTGGGCGGCGGAGAGCTGGTTCACCAGCGCCGTGGTCTGGAAGAGCGTGGTCACCCGCTCCTCGCGCAGCAGCGTGCGCAGCGCGTCCGGCGACAGGAGCACGTCGCGGGAGATGCCCACCAGGGTGGCGCCGTTCAGCAGCGCGCCCCATTCCTCGAAGGTCAGGGCGTCGAAGCTGGCGCTGGACGCCTGGCCCACGCGGTCGCCCGGCCGCAGCTGCACGAAGTCCGTCTCGATCACCAGCTGCACCACGTTGCGGTGGCTCACCATCACCCCCTTGGGCGTGCCGGTGCTGCCGCTGGTGTAGACGATGTAGGCCAGGTTCTCCGCCGTGGCCCCGTTCGCCGGCGCCTCGGCCGACTCCGCGGCGATCGCCCGCGCGTCCCCGTCCAGCGAGACGGCGCGCACGCCCTCCGCCGCGACGGCCGCGTCGCCGCGGGTGACCAGCACCCGGGCGCCGGCGTCCGCCAGCATCAGCGACAGCCGCTCGGCGGGGTAGGCGGGGTCCAGCGGCACGTAGCAGCCGCCGGCCTTGAGGATGGCCAGGGTGGAGACGATCAGCTCCGTCCCCCGCTCCATCAGCACCCCCACCCGCGACTCCGTCCCCACGCCGTGGCGCACCAGGTGGTTGGCCAGGCGGTTGGCGCGCGCGTCCAGCTCCGCGTAGGTCAGCCGCTCGCCCTCCCACACCAGCGCCACGTCGTCCGGACGCTCCGCCACCTGCCGCGCGAACGTCTCGTGGATGGTCACCTGCCGGGGATACGGGCGCGCCGTCTGGTTCCACCCGTCCACCAGCTGCCGGTGCTCGGCGGGGGGAAGGAGGGGGAGCAGGTCCACCCGCTGTCCGTCGTCCGCCGCCATCGCCTGCAGGACGCTGCGCAGGTAGCCCAGCCAGCGCTCCACCGTGGCGTGGTCGAACAGCGAGGTGGCGTAGCGCAGGTTGCCCACGATGCGCCCGCCCACCTCGCCCAGCCCCAGCGACAGGTCGTACTTGGCCGAGACGGCGGGGACCCCGTCGGCGGCGTCGGCCGCGGCGGCCGCGTCCACGGCGCCCAGCGTCAGCCCCGGAAGCTCCACGCTGCCGCGGGGCGCGCTCTGCCACGCCAGCACCACCTGAAAGAGGGGGCTGTAGGAGAGGACGCGGGACGGCTGCGCCAGCTCCACCACCCGCTCGAAGGGGAGATCCTGGTTCTGCTGCGCGCCCAGCGAGCGCGACTTTACCCGCTCCAGCAGCTGCGCCACGGTGGGCGCGCCCGCCAGCTCCACGCGGATGGGAAGGGTGTTGACGAAGAAGCCGATCAACCCCTCCAGCTCGCTGCGCCCGCGGTTGGCGGAG
>DASQBH010001326.1:0-2490 GCA_035635315.1 Longimicrobium sp. | reverse complement strand
ATCATATCACACCAGATCCGCAAAAGATTGGGTTTCATACGGAGCAACGGAGGAACGGAGATCATGCTCCCTCTCCGTTGCTCCGTTGCTCCGTATGCCCATTCTTTTTCAGGATTCGGTATCATGATCATATCATACGACGCGCAACCGACGGAGCGGATCGGCACACGAAAGCCTCGGGACTCCCTGCGAAGTCCCGAGGCTTTCGGCGTGTGGCGGATCAGCTCCCCGCGCTCTCCAGGCCCCGGGGCGAGGTGGCGGAGTGGTCAGCAACGTCGCGGGCGCCGGACTGGCGGGCGCATGCGGCGCAGCAGTAAAAGGTGCCGTTGGCGTCTACCCCGTGGCCGATCACCTTGCACCCGCAGTGCGCGCACACCGGCGCCAGCTTGTGGATGGCGCACTCGAAGCTGTCGAACACGTGCCGGCTGCCGGCCGTGACCACCTCGAACGACAGGTAGTAGTCGTTCCCGCACACCTCGCACTTCGCCATCGTCCCCTCCCCTGGTAGCTCGGACACCCCCGCGAAAGCCGCGGCGTGCCTGCATCCACCGCGCCATGGAACGCGCACGGAGGGCGGCGTCCTTCATCCATCCTGCCCCGTGCCGCCGGCGGGAGCGCTGGAGCCGGGGGCGAACGGGGGCGGGCGGATGCCCCGCAGGCACGAGGTGTCCAGCCCGCGCGCGGACCCCTGGCGGTAGAACTGGATGACGAGGGAATCCACGCAGCCGGAGTTCTCCAGCCCGATCGTGGAATGGGCGGCGTACGGGACCACCAGGTGCAGGCCGCCGGGAAAGATGGCCGCCGCCGCGTCGCCCCAGCGCGGCGGGGTGACGGGGTCCAGCGCGCCGGAGATCAGCAGCGCGGGAACGTCGGAGCGGAAGGTTCGCCGATCCTCCTCGGGGTGCGCGAAGGTGGGCCAGCCGCGACACGCCTGGATGTACTGCCGGAGGCGGTAGCCGCCGGCCAGGGCATCCCCGTCGTCTGCGGCGGCGTGGTCGATGAACGGCAGGTCTTCGGAGCAGGTGACGGCCAGGTGCAGCCCCCACCACGCGGCGCGGGCGAACATGCGCCGGTCGCGCAGCGCGGCCGCCGCGAGCGTGCGGTAGTCGCCGCGGTAGGCGCGGCGGACCGCGTACGGCACGCCGCGGGCGGCGAGCGGGTCGTACAGCATCCGCCGGATGACCTCCACGAACACCTCGCGCGTCAGGGTGACCCGGATGCGCACGCCGGAGTCGGGATCGGGGATGTCGAACGTCGCGGGGGCCCCCGCCAGCCGGTCCGCGACCGCCCGAAGCTCTCCATCCGGATCGGGATACGTCGCCCGGCAGAACGCGTCGGCCCGGCACTCTGCGAACAGTCCCTGCAGCGCGGCCTCCAGGTCGCGCGCAAAACCGTCGGGCTGCCGGTACTGCGGGGGCACCAGCGCCCGCAGCACCACGCTGCGCACGCGCGACGGATACGCCCGCAGGTACGCCAGCGCCGCCCGTGACCCGTACGACACGCCGTGCAGGTCCAGCCGCTCGTATCCCAGCGCGACCCGCACCGCCTCGGTGTCGTGCGCCAGCTCGCGCGTGCCGTAGCGCGTGAGGTCCGCCATGCGCGACAACTCGTCGCGGCAGCGCGCAACGGCATCGGCCGGCAGGTAGTCGCCTAGGTACGACTGGGGATTGGCGGTGTCGCGCAGGGCGCACTGCAGCGGTGCCGATCCGCCGGTGCCGCGCTGGTCCACGAACAGCAGGTCGCGCGTGTCGCGCAGCGGACTGAACGTGGGCGCCACGTACGGTGCCATCTGCGTCGCCGCCTGCCCGGGCCCGCCGGCAAAGAAGGCGACCGCCTCGCGGGCGGGCGACGCCGACCGCGCGGGGAGCACCACCACGTTCAGCCCCAGCATCCGTCCGGGCGCATCGCGGTTCTCCGGCACACGCACCGTGCCGCAGCGCGCGTCTTCCATCGTCCGCGGACACGGGCGCGGCTCGAACGCGGGCGGCTGCGCCGCGGCGGGGGCAAGGGCCAGCACGGCGCACAGCGGCGTGACGCGGGCCAGGGAGCACATCATCATCAGCGGCTGGACGGGGGGCTGCGGCCCGGGGACGGAATCATCGCGCGGAACAGCAGGTTACCAAGAAAACGTTTTTCTCGCAAAAATTCGCCTCTTCGTCAATCCGGGTGCAGGCAAGCCGAGTGATGGTGCGCCGACGCTGCTCAGCCGTCGTTCGGCGGCATTCCCGAAGCCGGCGGAGCGCTTTCCCGTTTCGGGCTGGACATCGGGTGTGGAACGTCGGGTTGGGCGGATGGTGCGGACGCAGTGAGGGGCCATGAGAATTTTTTCGAGGGGCCTCCTCATGCTCATCCCCGTTATCAGCGAAGGACGATGCCTGCCGGAATCGCACCGGACCCAGCCTCCACGAACACCTGATGCGCGATCTTGCGAAGTCTCGGAGCGCGAGAGAGCTGGCGCGTTCCCGTTGAAATCGTACGAGGGGACGATTC
>DASQBH010001325.1:0-6905 GCA_035635315.1 Longimicrobium sp. | reverse complement strand
GTACGGCGAGGACCTGGGGAGCATCACCCCCGTGGAGAACGGCTTCACGGTGGACCCGGACGATGCCGGGCCGGCGGCGGCGTTCACGGTGGGCGGGGCGGGGCAGCGCGACTTCACCCTGCGCAGCCTGCGGGGCAACGCCGTGCTGCGCTGGGAGTGGCGGCCGGGAAGCACCCTGTACCTGGCGTGGCAGCAGGACCGCAGCGACTACGCGCCGTACGTCGGCGACTTCAGCATGACCCGCGACCGCCGCGCGCTGTTCGACGCCCAGCCGGACAACGTGCTGGTGCTGAAGGTGAGCTACTGGCTGAATCCCTGAGGAAGTGCGGGAGTGCGGGAGTGCGAAAGTGCGAGAGTGCGAGAGTGCGAAAGTGCGAAAGTGCGAAAGTGCGTTGGATGATCTCTCGCGCTTCCGGGTGATCGCTCCGCACTGACAGAACGAGACGCGCACCGTGGCTGATGCCGCGGTGCGCGTTTCTGTTTGGCCCTCACCCGCTCGCTTATGCTCGCACCCTCTCCCGCAAGCGGGAGAGGGTATAAACGTCGCTCCTGCTTCCACGTTGTTTCCGCAGGCTGGACCGGCCAGGCGCGCCGGCCCCTGCCCGCCCGAGCAGGTGAAGCCCCGTTTTGCGAGGAACGAGCAAAGACGGGGCTTGTGGCAGTTCCAGCCGCGGGCTTTAGCCCGTGGTCCCTGGCGGCGCGCTCAATTCTTTCCGGCGACGCAACGGATTCTACAGACAGAACGAGACGCGCACCGTGGCTGACGCTGCGGTGCGCGTTTCTGTTTGGCCCTCACCCGCTCGCTTATGCTCGCACTCTCTCCCGCAAGCGGGAGAGGGTATAAACGTTGCTCCTGCTTCCACGTTGTTTCCGCAGGCTAACCGGCCAGGCGCGCAGACCTCTGCCCGCCCGAGCAGGTGAAGCCCCGTTTTGCGAGGAACGAGCAAAGACGGGGCTTGTGGCATTTCTAGCCGCGGGCTTTAGCCCGTGGCGACCCCGCCCGTGGCGACTTGCCCAGTGGAATCCCCCTACCGCGACTCCGTGTCGGCGCGGCGCTCGACGGGGGCGTTCTCGGGCCACATGCGGTGGCGGCCCTTGAGCATGGGGGCCAGCGCGGCCAGCAGCCCCGACACCGTCTGGTACCGCTCGGAGGGGTCCGGCTGCAGCGCGCGCAGGATTACCGCCTCAAGGTCGCGCGGCATGCCGGAAAGGTGGGCGCGCGGCGGAACGGGCGGCGTCTTGATCTGCGGATACCGCTGCTCCAGCTCGCGCGTGGTCAGCTCGCGGTCGGGGGTGGCGGTGCGCTCCACCACGTGGGCCACGGGCTCGTCGTCCTCGTCGTCGTCATCCCACTCGTTCCACTCCTCCTCGTCCTCCTCCACCGGCTCCTCGTGCGCCCACTTGCCGGTGAGCAGCTCGTACAGCAGCGCGCCCAAACCGTACACGTCGGTGGCGGGGGTCAGCGGCTCCTTGAGCACCTGCTCGGGCGCCATGTACGGCGCCGTCCCCAGCCGGTCGGCCGGGCGGCGGACGGGCTCGATCTCGCGCACCACGTCAAAGTCCAGCAGCACCGGCACCCCTTCGCGCAGGTGGATGTTGCCGGGCTTGAGGTCGCGGTACAGGTACCCGCAGCGGTGCAGGTAGTGGATGGCCGCGCCCACGTGCATGATGGCGCGGATGGCGTCGGGGGTGTGCAGGCGCCGCTTGGGGAGCCCCTCCAGCACGTCGAAGAGCGAGGGGCCGGCCAGGTACTCCATCAGGATGTACGGCCGGCCCTCTTCTTCCTTTGCCCCGAACAGGCGGACGATGTTGGGGTGCCGCAGCTTTTCCAGCACCTCGGCCTCGCGCCGGAACGCGACGGGGGGGATGCCGTTCTCCAGGAACTCCGGGCGCAGCACCTTGCCGGTGAGCGCGCACCAGTGGCGGTTGCTCCACACCTGGTACAGCTCCGACATGCGCCCGCACGCCAGGTGGCCGATGATGGTGAGCTCGCCCAGGCGGTCGCCCACGCCCAGGGAAAACTTCTCCCGCGGCCGCACGGGGTCGTGCGTCCACCTGCGCGCCGCAGCCAGCCCCTGGTATCGTGCACGCGCGACTGCCGCTGCTGCCATCGGAAAGTCTTTGAACAAGTTGCGGGACGCAGTGCCGTCCCGCGGAGCCGGTCGAGGAAAATCGCTTGATTCCGCCTACGCAACGCCCGTACCCCGACCATTTCCCGTCCTGGAAACCGATCCCACGCGGCTGGCCTCATCCCAGGTCCACCCAAAGAACGCCTCACACGGAGTCAACGGAGTTAACGGAGTCTTCTCGTGCCGTTTCCTCCGGATACTCGCGCTCCACGAATCTTCAAAGCATTTCCTCACGCAGAGTTAGCAGAGTTAGCAGAGTTCGTTCGAGCCGCTCCCTCTGAGGAGTTCGCAATCGGCACAGGTGCTTCGGGAATGGCACGAGAAAACTCTGCTAACTCTGCGTGAGGCCAATCTTTTTCAGGAGCCGGAGCTTCGCGGAGATGCCGCGGGATTACGCGCGTGAGCAAGGCGGGAAGCAAGTTCCCGGTGAAGCTCGTGGAAGGAGATCCGCAGCGCGTTCGGCGAGATCACCACCGGACTGCCGCACATGCCGGTGTTCGCCCGGTTGAGCGCGCGCTTGAGAGGATTGCCCCGGCTGATGTACTTCTCCGGATCGGCAACCCGCACGACGAGCATTTTCTGGCCGCCGAGCTGGAAGATCTCCACGCCCGTGACCTCCGACCACGGGATGAATCCTGCGGCCACGGCGCTGGAGTTGTCCACGATCCCGGTGGGGCCCAGGACCAGGCCCGGCTTCCGGTCGAACGCTTTGGCGATCGCGTACAGCGTGCACACAGCAAAGAACAGGAACGCGCCGGCACCCACGCCGTGAATCAACCAGGTCCGGCCGAAGCGCCCCGGCATTCCGCTGAAAGATCCGCGACGGCTCGCCGTGAAGAACCAGAGGCCCATCGCCGCCATGAACAGGGAAGCGGCAATCACCATGACGAGCTTGATCTTGCTGAGCTCGATGACCCGCTCGGCGTCGGCGGATGCGTTGTTTTGATCCGGCATCGATGAATCGCGGAAGGCGGAACGGAGAGGTGCGGCGACGGCAGGCCTGGAATCAGGCAAATAACGGGGATGACGGGGGGGCGGCAATGCCTTCCCCTGCGTGCGTCAGTCCCGCGGATTGCCGTGGGCGGCCGGCGGGTCCGCGGGTTCGCCGGCCAGGGGGAGGCGGATGATGAAGGTGGCGCCGGCGCCGGGCTGGCTCTCCAGCAGCAGCGCGCCGCCCATCTGCCGCACCAGCGCGTGCGAGATGGCCAGCCCCAGTCCCACGCCCGGCGCGTGCGCCGTTCCTTCGCTGCGGTAGTACGGCTCAAAGATGGCCGCCTGGTCCGCGGGGGGAATGCCGGGGCCCGTGTCGGCGACGCGCACCTCGCCCCACGCGGTGCCGTCCTCGTCGTGCCGCGAGGTGGTGACGGTGATGGCGCCGTCCTGCGGCGTGAACTTGACCGCGTTGCCCACCAGGTTCACCAGCACCTGCCGCACGCGCGCCACGTCCGCCGTTACCGTGACGTCGGAGGTGGCGCCCAGCCGCAGCGCCTGCAGCTTGGCGTCGGCGGCGGGGATCAGCATGTGCACGGCCTCGCGCGCCACGTCGGCCAGCCGCACGGGCTCGGCGCTCACGTGCACCACGCCCGCGTTCAGCCGGGCCATGTCCATCACGTTGTCCAGCAGCGACAGCAGGTGCCGGCCGCTCATCCGCACCCGGCCCAGCGTCTCGCGCTGGCGGTCGTTGATGGGGCCGTAGATCTCCTCCTCCAGCAGCTCGCAGTACCCCTGGATGGCCCCCAGCGGCGAGCGGATGTCGTGCGCCAGGGTGGCCAGGGCGCGGTCCTTGGCGCTGGTGGCGCCCTCGCTGGCGGCCAGGCGGTCCTCCATCTCCACCCGCACCTCGCCCCCCAGCCGCGCGTTCTCCAGCGCCACGGCGGCCTGGTCGGCCAGCGCGGAAAGGAGCGATTCGTCCGCCGGGGTGGAGGGCTGCCGGGTGGCCACGGCCACCAGCCCCGTCACCGCGCCCCCCACCACCAGCGGCACGGCGATGAAGCAGTCGTCGGGGACGGCCAGCAGCCCCTGCAGCCGGCCGATCACCTCGTCGGTGAGCGGCGCGCGAAAGCGGGCCACGCGCTCCTCGCCGATGCCGTGCGCGCCGCGGACGTGCAGCAGCCCCTCCGCGTCCGCCAGCATCAGCACGGCGGCCTCGGCGTCCAGCAGCGCGGCGCCCCGCTCCACGGTAAGGCGGGTCACCTGCTCCATCGAGGTGGTGTAGGTGAGCGCGCGGCTGATCTCCGTGAGCCTGCGCAGCTGCGCCAGCCCGGGATCGGCCGCGTCGAAGCCGGCGGAGCTCATTCGAGGATGTGGAGCCCGGCGTCGGTGATCTCCACTTCGCGCACCCGGGTGTCGTGGGCGCTGCCGCGCGTCTTGAGCACGCGCAGCTTGCGCCGGGTCTGGTCTTCGCCTTCCACCGTCAGCAGCAGCACGTTGTCGGAAAGGTAGCTCATGGCGTTCTGCATTCCGCCCCCGGCCAGCACGTTTCCGCTGGTCTCGAAGTTCAGCACGCTGGTGATGGTGCTGACGGCAAAGTGCTGCACCAGCGCGTACAGGTAGTCGTGCAGCCGCTGCGCGTCGGTGGCGGCGCTGGCCAGGTCGCCCAGCGCGTCGATCACCAGCCGCCGCACGCCGCGCTGCTGGATGCGGCGGAACATGTCGACGATGATGCTGTCGATCTGCAGCTCCACCGGCGAGGCGTAGACCAGGTCCAGCCCCTGCTCCTGCGCCTCTTCCAGGTTCACCCCCAGCGCGCGGATGGTGCGCATGAGCTGCGTGGGGTTCTCCTGGAAGTTCATGTACAGGCTGGGCTCCCCCTGGCGCGCCCCCTCCAGGGCGAACTGCAGCCCGATGGTCGTCTTTCCCGCGCCGGCGGGGCCGGCCAGCAGCGTGGTGGTGCCGCGCCACAGGCCGCCGTTCAGCATCTGGTCCAGCCCCACGACGCCGGTGGAGATCCGCTCGCTGGCCGGCTCGTACCCCTCCGGCATCTGCGGGCTCACCAGCCGGGGGTAGATGTCCAGCCCCGAATCGGTGATGCGAAAGGCGTGCGCCCCCTCCAGGTAGCGGCTGCCGCGCAGCTTGTAGACGCGAAAGTAGCGCTCGTCGCGGTTTCCCAGCCGGCGCCGCGACAATTCAACGATGCCGTCGGCCACGGCGAACTCGGGGTAGAGCAGGATGTCTTCCTCGGTGTACTCGCCCAGAAGGAACGCCGTGGTGCCGTACGCGGTGAGCAGCGCCGTCATCTCGTACACCATCCGGCGGCGCTCGGCGGTGGAGGGCGCCAGGTCGTGCACGGCCTTGAACGAGTCGATGACGATGACCTTGGGCGACAGGGTGCGGATGGCCTCGCGCAGCAGGGGAATGAGCGCCGAGGCGCCCTTTTCCGCAAGCTGGGGACCTACGTCCTCGTAGATCACCTGCGTCCCCAGCTTCTCTTCGTCGAAGAAGGTGAAGCCCTGCAGGTAGCGGACGACCTTCGCCAGCGGCTCCGACAGGGTGGTGAAGTACAGGATGGGCCGCTCGCCGTCGGCGTTGTGAAAGATGAGCTGCTCGGCAAAGATGGTCTTTCCCGAGCCGGGGTGGCCCATGATGATGTTGATGCTGTTGGCGGGAAAGCCGCCGCCCAGGATGTAGTCGGCCTCGGAGTTGCCGGCGCCCATCCGCTCCACCAGGTCCGGATCGGGCTCGCGGGGCTCGGAGCGGCGGTCGGGGACGATTATCGCGAGGGACATGGCTCCTCCAGTGCTTCGGTTGGCTGCGGCGCGACCAGGTCCTTGACCGCAGCCACGAAGATCGATTCCACCAGCGGTTTGCGCAGAAACGCGCTTGCGCCCGCCTCGGCGGCGCGCGCCGCGGCGGACAGGATGCTGAAGACGATGACCGGAACGGCGGCCGTGCGCGGGTCCTCCCGCAGGCGGCGGCAGAGCGCCAGCCCGTCCACCTTGGGGATCAGGATCTCGGTCACCACCAGCGCGGGGGGCGTCGTGGACGCGCGCTCCAGCGCGGCCTGCCCGTCGTCCGCGAACTCCACGGCAAAGCCGGCCTGCTCCAGAAAGAACCGCTGCAGCTCGCGGACGGTCTGGTCGCGCTCGGCGATCAGGATCACGCGGTCTTCAGGATGCGGACTCTGCATCCCACCTCCTCAGGCGTACCCGCCGGCCCGCTGCGGAGAGCGGCGCGGAATGGAAAACATCAGACACGTAGCATCGCAATCACTTTCGCACTTTCGCACTTTCGCACTTTCGCACTTTCGCACTCTCGCACTCTCGCACTCTCGCACTCTCGCACTCTCGCACTCTCGCACTCCATCACCCCTTCACCCGTCCCCTCTCCTCCCCCTCCCGCCGCGGCAGCCGCACCGTGAACGTCGTCCCCCCCGCCTCCGACGACACCACGTCGATCCGCCCCCCGTGCGCGGTCACGATGCGCTCGGCGATGTACAGCCCCAGCCCCAGGTTGCCCGTGGGCCCGCCCGCGGGGGCGCCGGCCGCCGCCTCGCGGGGCTTCATGGGGTTGAAGATCCCGTTCAGCTGGTCGCCGGGGATCACCGTGCCGTGGTTGCCCACCGCCATGCACACCTCTTCGTCGTCCCCTCCCACCTCCACCGTCACGGCCGTGCCCTCGGAGCCGTGCTCCAGCGCGTTGCCGATGAGGTTCGCCAGCACCTGGCTGATGCGCGCGCAGTCCCACTCCCCCTGCAGCTCGCCGCGCGCGTGGATCTCGATCTTTCGCTCCGGGTGCGCCGCCGCGATCTCGTCTACCACGTCGTGCACCGCCTTGCCC
>DASQBH010001324.1:0-5460 GCA_035635315.1 Longimicrobium sp. | reverse complement strand
GTGACGGGGTGAACGGGTGAACGGGTGAACGGGTGAACGGGATGAGGATGATGACGATGCGTTTGCGCCCGGCCGCGTTCCTCGTGCCGGTGCTGCTGGCCGCCTGCCGCGCCAATCCCGGCACTGCGCCCGCTCCCATGGCGCCGCCTCCGCGCCCGCCGGAATCCGTGACGATGACGAATCCCGGTGTCGATCCGCCGATCCGCAACGACCTGCCGCCGGTGCCGGCCCGCACGGGCGCCCTGCGCATCGAGGTGGCGTACCCCGGCGAAAACGCCGCACTGACGACGGCGGACAGCAACTTCATCTTCGGAAACGTCGGCACCGGGGCCGCGGCGTTGACCATCAACGGCGCCACGGTGGACGTGGCCCCGAACGGCGCCTTCCTCGCCTTTCTCCCCGTGCCGCGCGATGGCGTCTACCGGCTGAGCGCCATGGCTTCCGGGCGCCCGAGCGCGGACGCGGGCGCGGGCGCGCAGACGGCCGAGCTGGTGCGGCGCGTCCGGGTTCCGGCGCAGGGCGGGGCCGCGGTGACGGGCATCGCGGCGGGGTCCATCTCGCCGCGGGGGACGATCACGGGGTATCCGGGCGAGCGGGTGACGGTGCGCTTTCGCGGCGCGCCGGGCGCCCGGGCGCAGATCCGCATGCCGGACGGCAGCACGTACCCGCTGGCGGAGACGCGGGTGATGGAGCGCGCCGAGGGATTCATGCAGGACCAGGCCGTCGCCGCGCGCGAGGTGTCGGAGTACGCCGGCACCTTTCCCATCACCGCCCCCCTGGGCGTCCCCGGCGACTCGCTCCGGCCCACGCTCGTCGCGCAGGACGCGGCGGGTCCGGCCGTCATCGAGTTCGCCCGCGGGACGGAGACCACGCGCGCGCCGCTGCCGCTGAACGTGGGCGTGCTGCGCGAGGGCGACACGCGCCTGGCCGTCGCCTCCGCCAACCGGCCCGGGTCGATGGCGATCGGGACGGCGATCCCCGGGTCCGGCACGCCGTACCACTGGTTCTTTCCCAACGGCACGCGGCTGACGGTCACCGGCGAGCGCGAGGGGGCGTACCGCGTCCGGCTGACGAGCGACCTTTCCGTGTGGGTGGCCGCGGGCGACGTTCAGCTGATGCCCGAGGGCGCGCCCCCTGCCGCGGGGACGGTGGGGACGGTGCGGGTGGATCCGGAGCCGGGCCACGTGGACCTGCGGCTGGTGACCAGCGACCGGCTGCCGTTCGAGGTGCGCGCGGGGGAGCGGTCGCTGGAGGTCCGCGTATACGGCGCCGAGTCGCGCGCCAACTGGCTGCACTACGGCACGGAGGACCCGCTGGTGCGGCGGGTGGAGTGGCAGCAGGAGCGCGACGACCTGTTCGTGGTGCGGATGGAGCTGGCGGAGCCGGTGTGGGGGTACCGCGCGTTCTGGGACGAGCGGGGGAGCCTGGTCGTCCGCGTCCGCCGCCCGCCGCGCATCGACGGCGCGCGGCCGATGCAGGGGCTGCGGATCGCCGTGGATGCGGGGCATCCCCCCGGCGGCGCCATTGGGCCCACGGGGCTGACGGAGGCGGAGGCGAACCTGGCCATCAGCAAGCAGCTGGTGCGCATGCTGCGCGACGCCGGCGCCGAGGTGCTGGAGACGCGGCCGGACGAGCAGCCGGTGGACCTGGGCGTGCGCCCGCAGCGCGCGACGGAGTGGGACGCGCACCTGCTGGTCTCCGTGCACAACAATGCCTTTCCCGACGGCGTGAACCCGTGGGAGAACAACGGCACCAGCGTGTTCTACAACCAGCCGCAGTCGCTGGGCCTCGCCCGCCACATGCAGCGCGAGATTCTGCGTGAGCTGGGGCTGCGCGACCTGGGGATCGCGCGCGCGGACCTGGCGCTGGTGCGGCCCACGTGGATGCCGAGTGTGCTCACCGAGACCATGTTCCTGATGGTGCCGCAGCAGGAGGCCGCCCTGCGCAACCCCGTCGTGCACGAGCGCATCGCCCGCGCCCACTTCCGCGCCATCGAGGGCTTCCTGCGCGAGCGGATGGAGGCGGGGCGGTAGGGGCAGGCTCCGAAGCACGCCCCCTCCGCTCGCTCAGGCTCGCACCTCCCCCAAAACTGCTGGGGGAGGTTGGGTGTGGGGCTGGCGCTGGGGCGCTTTGGATAGGGTGGGCGCGGGATGGTGGGTCGCCCCCCTCCCCGGCCCTCCCCCGCAAACTGCGCGGGGGAGGGAGGTGCGACGCACCTTCGGAAACGGGATCGGATTCTCCCCCTCTCCTCGCGCAGTTTGCGAGGGGAGGGGGCCGGGGGTGGGGGGATCGCAGACGCAGTGGGAAGCCTGTTGTCGATCGTAGTTCTCCCCTCTCCGTGAGGAACGAACGGGGAGGGGCCGGGGGAGGGGCACCCCGCGGACGCAGTTCGATGCTCGTCGGAATCCATCATCAAAATCCACATCCCATGACCCGACTCCGGGCCTTTCTCCTCGCGCTGCCGCTCGTCCTCGTCCCCGCGCTCGTGCCCTTGGCCGCCGGGGCGCAGGTGGCGCCAGATGCGCGGTGGTACACGTTCGACACGCCGCACTTTCAGGTGCACTACGAGGAGGGGCTCGAGGCGCTGGCCCGGCGCGCGGCGGCGCGGGCGGAGGAGGCGCGCGTGGCGCTTGCCGAGGCGCTGGTGGAGCCGCCGCGCGGGCGCGTGCACCTGGTGATCGCCGACAACCTGGACTACGCCAACGGCTTGGCCAGCCTCTTTCCCCGCAACCGCGTGGTCATCTACGCGCACGCGCCGGTGGACGAGCCGTCGCTGGCGTATTCGTACGACTGGCTGGAGATGGTGGTGAGCCACGAGCTGGCCCACGTGCACCACCTGGACTACGCCAGCCCGCTCTTTCGCGGGCTGCGCGGCGTGCTGGGCCGCAGCCCGCTGCTCTTTCCCAACGCCCTCGTGCCGCAGTGGACCACCGAGGGGCTGGCCACCTACCTGGAATCCCGCCTTACCGGCGCGGGGCGGGTGCGCGGCAGCGTCCACGAGATGATCCTGCGCACGGCCATCCTGGAAGACCGCTTCTTCTCCATCGACCGCGTTACGGGGCGGCCCACCACCTGGCCGGCGGGGCACTCGGCGTACGTGTACGGGTCGATGTTCGCCGACTACCTGTCGCAGCGGTACGGGGAGGAGCGCGCGGGAGCGTTCGTGCGCGAGGTGGGCGGGCGGTGGATCCCCTACTTCATCGACGGCGCGGCGCGGGATGCGTACGGCGTCACCTTTTCCCGCGCGTGGGGCGAGTGGCGCGACTCGCTGCGGACGGCGTACGCCGCGCAGGCGGATTCGCTGCGCGCCGTCGGCCTTACGGAGCCGGAGCAGCTGACGCGCGAGGGGCGGTACACGCAGTTCCCCCGCTGGTCGCCGGACGGCTCGCGGCTCGCCTTTGCGCAGGTCACGGGGCGCGACGATCCCGCGACGCGCATCCTGCATCTGGACGGGCGCGTCGAGACGGTGGCGGCGCGAAAGACGGTGGGGCCGCTGGCGTGGCTGCCGGACGGGAGCGGCCTCGTCACCTCGCAGCTGGACGCGGTGGATCCCAATCGCATCTACTCCGACCTGTACCGCGTCCCGCTGAGCGGCGACACCCGCCGGCTGACGCGCGCGGAGCGGCTGTCGGAGCCGGACGTGGCGCGCGACGGGCGCATGGTGGCCGTGCGCGGCGGGGGAGAGGCGAACGCGATCGTACTGGCGGATGCGGACGGGCGCGAGGTGCGGACGCTGGTGGCCGCGGCGCCGAACGTCTGGTGGTCTGCGCCGCGCTGGTCGCCGGACGGGGCGCGGATCGCGGTCGCGCGGCAGCGGACGGGCGGAATGTACGACGTGGTGGTGCTGGATTCCGCCGGCCGCGTGGTCCGGGAGCTGACGGAGGACCGGGCGCTGGACATGAACCCCGCCTGGTCGCCGGACGGGCGCTACGTCCTGTTTTCGTCGGACCGCACCGGCATCTCCAACTTGTACGCGTACGACCTGACGGCCGGGCGCCTGCTGCAGGTGACCAACGTGCTGACGGGCGCATCGCAGCCGGACGTGTCGCCGGACGGGCGGTGGATCGCGTTCGCGTGGTACCGCTCGGACGGCTGGCACATCGCCCGCATTCCGTACGATCCCGCGACCTGGCGCCCCGCGCCGCCGCTGCGCCCCGACGCCGCGCGGCCGGGGCCGGACCCCGCGCGCTACGCGGCGGTCGCGGGCGGCCCGTCGCGCCCGTACTCCCCCTGGCGCACCCTTCCGCCGACCACGTGGAGCCCCGTCTTTACGCCGGACACGGTGCTGGGGAACGCCTTCGGCATCGCCATCGAGGGGAACGACGTGCTGGAGCGCCACCGCTACGCCGCCTCCGTCTCCGTCCGGGACGAGGGGAGCCGGGTGGAGGCGCTCGCGGGCTACAGCTACGCGGGGCTGGGGGTGCCGGTGCTGGGCGCGTCGGCGTTCCAGGACTGGGACGTGTTCGCCGAGGCCGGGGAGCTGGAGGGGCCCGGCGGCGAGCCGATCCCCACGGCGTTCCTGGAGCGCGAGCGGTCCGTCTCGGTGGTGGCCACCTTTCCGCGGCCGCGCTTTCGCTCCTACAGCTGGCTGAGCGTGGGATTGAACCTGCGCCAGCGCGACTTCAGCTGGGACGATCCGGAGGCGGCGGGGGGAGTGGAGGTGCCGGAGCTGGCGTCGGACCTGGGGGCGGTGCTCACGGTAGGGCGGTCGACGGCGCGGGCGTTCGACTTTTCCATCAGCCAGGAAGAGGGGTGGCTCAACAGCCTGACGGTGGAGGGGCGCCGCTACACCCGCACGCTGGGCGACCAGACGGAGCCGCCGGGCTACATCCGCGTGGCCGGCCGCTCGCAGCGGTACGACACCTTTGGCCGCGGCCGCCTGTTCGCGCGGCCGGTGCTGGCGATGCGGGTGCTGGCCGCGGCGGACGTGGGGTCGCGCAGCCCCGGCTTTTCCGTCGGCGGGCTGTACGGGGGTGGGCTGGGATCGCCGCTGAGCACGGGGCTGGGGATCGGCGGCGAGCTGGACTTTCCCGTGCGCGGGTACGCGGAAGGCGCGCAGTACGGCGACCGCGCCGTCTCCGGCAGCATCGAATACCGCCAGCCGGTCACGCTGGTGGAGCGCGGATACAGGCTGGTGCCGGCGTTCCTGGACCGGCTGTGGGTGGCGGGATTCGTGGACGGCGGCACGGCGTGGTGCCTGGACGACTGCCCGCGCCCCCTCTCCTCCGGCCGCGAGGCGCGCCCGATCTTTTCCGTGGGCGGGGAGCTGGCGGCGGACCTGACGATCTTCTTCTACGGCGACTTCACCCTCGTTGGCGGCTTTGGCGTGCCGCTGAGCGAGGTGGATACGGACGATGGATCCGCGCGGCCGAAGCCGGTGGGGTACGTGCGGTTCGGGCGGAGCTTCTAGGCTGGTGCCCGCTCCCACCCCGGGCTAAAGCCCGGGGCTGGAACTGCGAT
>DASQBH010001323.1:0-2636 GCA_035635315.1 Longimicrobium sp. | reverse complement strand
GCAGAGATGGAGATCCCCACGCGGTTCCTGGCCGCGCCGCGCCGGTTCACCGTGGCCAACGATGGATACCTGCTGCGCGGATCTCCGCGGGTGCAGAATACGAAGGCGGGGGAGTACCCGGAGTGGTACGAGTGGGACGATCGCGGCAACGTGATGGCGGAGTACGGGGCTGGCGCGCGCGGCATCGCCATCGCGGAGCGCACGGATTCCACCGGCCGCGTCTGGTGGTTCGTGCGGATGGACGGCGCCACGCCTCCGCGGGCCGCGCAGGCCGAGCCGGTGGACCATGACAACCGCGTGCTCACGATCGACCGGCTGGGATGGATGAGCAGCCGGTTCCTGACCCCGGATCCCTGAGAGGGTGTTGCTAAACCTCTGCAGGCGTGGAAGAGGCGACGTCATCCTGAGGGAGGCGCCGCGCTGCACCTTGTTGCTGCGACGTACTTTGGCGCCGACTGAAGGACCTTGCCAGCACAACCGGGGGGACGGATCCGCGGCGTGCAGCATGTCCCCCGCAAGCCGGAAGAAGGTCCTTCGGTCGCGCGCAGATCATTGTGTGACTTCTGGTTACACGTGGTGCGCTCCCTCAGGATGACATCGCTTCTTTCCATGCCTGAGGTTTGCAACACCCTCTGAGGGCCGGGACGAGGGGTTCATCCCCATGCCGGACCCGCCCGAACTGTCATTCTGAGGAGGCGCCGCGCGACGCTTTCCTTTCGCCGGAGACCTGGGCGCCGACGAAGAATCTTTACGCTGGGCGGCTGATCCTGTCCGCCGCACGGGGTTCTCGGGCTATGCCCGGATGAGGGCTCCGCGCGAGGAACAGATTTTTCGGTCGCGCCGCACGGTTCAACGCGCCGCCCTGGCTTTTGAGGTGGGCGCTCCCTCAAGAATGGCAGGTGTGTCCCAGATCGGGTATCGTTCGCCGACAATCTCTCTGAACGAAATTCTTGCGCTGATACGTGATTCTGCATCAGATTCAAGGATGACGCAGAGCAAGGCCCTGCAGTCTCCGCGCTTCTTCGGCCACCGCACCTCTCTCCGGCCGGCGGAGCAGCCGATCTCCTCCCGATCCTCCCTCCTCTGCGCTGCGTCCTTCCGCGGGTCCCGTGGTTTCCCCTCTCCACACAGATCCCATGGACACACGCACCACACCCCAGGCGAAGGCCGTCGTGCTCGCCCTGCTCCTTGCCGCCGCCGGCGTGGCGTGCGGAGGGGGCGACGACAGCGGCGGCGAGAAGGGCAAGGGCGCACCCGCGGTTGCCGCGGCGGACGGCGCCATCATCCCCCAGCCGCTGGCGTACGCGCAGTTCCCGGTAGACAGCGCCACCATCCTGCGGTGGGTCAACGCCACCGACACCGTAAGCATTCGCCAGCACGCCTGGAACATCTGGGTGGGGCTGACGGCCATGACCACCCAGACCTCCAACGGCGACACGCTCCCCGTATACGAGACGTGGCTGTCGCGCTACGAGGTGTACAACCCGGGCGCCGGGAGAAACGCCTCCGCGCTGGCCACCAGCGGCCGGCCGCTGGACCGCGGCTTTCACTCCCCCGTGCAGTTTCACCACGCGGGCTCCATGCCGGCGGCGGACGCGAACGCGGAAGGCAACGAGCGCGTGGTGGCGGGCGTGAAGTACAACATGGCGTCGGCGGAGCACGTGTGGACGCACAACTACACCGACTCCGCGCACCTGACGGCGCTGAACGACTCGTTCCCCAGCGGCACGCCCATCGCCGACCGCAACATCGTCCCGTTCCCGGACTCCGCCATCGCCACCAAGCCCGTCTACTGGATCATCAACCAGACGGGGCTCACGGTGATGCCGTACTGGGCGGGCGTGGACTCCAGCCTGGCGCCCCGCAAGCCCGTACCCCTCACCTGGACGCAGTTCGTGGCGGTGGACCCGACAGGGCAGCAGGTGGGACAGACGGTGCAGGTGAGGGAGCACGGGAAGACGTACCAGGCGCGGGTGATCGGGCTGGACCAGTTCTACTCGTTCTCGCTCACGCAGGACGAGGTGACCGACATCGTAGACGCCGACACCAACCAGGCGCTGGACCCCATCATCGCGAACGGCACCATCGATGTCATCATCAATGGGCAGCAGACGCGGGATTCCATCAACGTGGGCGACTTCGGGGTGCTGGTGGCGATGCACGTGGCCACCAAGGAGATCGGCAACTGGACGTGGCAGACCTTCTGGTGGACGCCGGACTACCAGTCCAACCCGCTGGCGAACGACCAGCCGGCCACCGTGCTGGGGCCGTTCAAGAACTTCGCGATGCAGCAGGCCTACTACATGACGGTGCCCTCGGGACCCACGCAGGGGCAGAACCAGGTCACCTTCAACCCGTACCTGGAGACGGCGTTCACCGACTCCGGCACGGTGTCCAACTGCATGAGCTGCCACTCCACCGCCACCTGGCCCGGGCCCTCCGGTCCCTACCCGGCGTTCTACGGCAACGTGAACATGGGCGACCCGGCCATCTTCGCGAACCAGCTCAAGCTCGACTTCCTGTGGAGCATCCAGGCCGGCGCCTCGACCGCCCAGGCCAGCCTGCTGCGCCGCATCCGCGCCGGCTCGCGCGCCCAGCCGCCGGCCGGAGACACGTCCCCGCCCCCCGCGGCGTCT
>DASQBH010001322.1:0-2870 GCA_035635315.1 Longimicrobium sp. | reverse complement strand
GGGCGATGCCGATATCGTGTCCTGCGGCGGCACTGCCGAGTTCACCGACAACTCCGCGGTCGGCCTCGCGCTGAAGGTCGCCATCCCCTTTGACTCGGCATCCGCGGCCTGAGGCGTGTACCCAATTAGTGACGTCCCGATAGACGGAAGGTCTGCTTTGTTGACTTCGCCAACAAAGGCAGCCGCACCGGCGAACGGCCGCTTGCCGCCCAAGGACGAAGCCGCTCCGCGGCACTGACGCGTGCGGCTGGCGTTCAGCGTTGATCTGATCGGAGCGCATTTGGCGTCCGGTCTTTCTGTCTGACGATCGGAATCTTTCCCTTCATCAGACAGGAGGTTCCCATGACGGAGGAAAGGACCACGCCGCTGCGCGAGCGGATGATCGAAGACATGCGCATCCGCGGGATGGGCGAGAAGGCGCAGCAGGCGCACATCCGGGCGATCAAGGATTTCGCCGCATTCCTGAAGCGGTCCCCCGACACCGCCACGCCGGAGGACCTGCGCGCCTACCAGCTCCACATGACGGACGCGGAGATCACGCCGCCGACGTTCAACGCGCGCATCGTGGCGTTGCGCTTCTTTTTCGGCATGACCTGCGGGCGCGAGGAGATGAAGCGGTATATGCAGTTCCGCACCCAGCCGCGCAAGCTGCCGGCGGTCTTCAGCGTCGAGGAGGTGTCGAATCTGCTGACGGCGGCGCCTGGGCCTGGACTCAAGTACCGCGCGGCGCTCAGCATCTCCTATGGCGCCGGCCTCCGGGCTGCGGAGGTCTGCAATCTCAAGATCGGCGACATCGACAGCGACCGGATGCTGATCCATGTCGAGCAGGGCAAGGGGCGCAAGGACCGCAAGGTGATGCTGTCGCCGAGCCTGCTGGCGCTGCTGCGGGATTACTGGCGCGAGGCCCGGCCCGAGGGCTGGCTGTTTCCGGGCAAGCCGAAGATCAACCCGATCTCGCCGCGGCAGCTGAACCGGGCCTTCATGTCGGCCAAGCACATGGCGGGCATCGCCAGGCCCGCGACGCTGCACACGCTGCGGCACAGCTTCGCCACCCATCTGCTCGAGGCCAACACCGACGTGCGGGTGATCCAGGTGCTGCTCGGGCACGCCAAGCTCTCCACCACCGCCCAGTACACCCATGTCGCCACCAGGACGATCCGGGACACCGTCAGCCCCTTCGAGGCGCTGAAGAAGCTGCAGGACACCACTCTGCGACGAGGTCTGGAGTAGCCTTCGGGGGCGCGTGCCCCGGCCACGCCTGGAGATCGCTGACATCTTCCGCGCCCATGGCCCCGCGTGGCGGCGGGCCCATGCCGGGCATGTCAGCCTGGGCCAGCTCAAGGTGATGTCGGCGATCGAGACCTGCCGCACCGAGGCGCTCGGCGGGCATGTGGCGGGCTGCGTCAAGTGCGGCTACCGACACATCGCCTACAATTCCTGCAAGAACCGGCACTGCCCGAAGTGCCAGGGGCCGGCGGCGCGGGACTGGATGGCCGCGCGCGCCGAGGACCTGTTGCCGGTGGAATATTTCCACGTCGTGTTCACCCTGCCGGCCGAGATCGCCCGCATCGCCTACTGGAACAAGAAGGCGGTCTATGATCTGCTGTTCAGGGCGTCGGCCGAGACCGTGACGACCATCGCGGCCGACCCGAAGCGCCTCGGCGCGCGGGTCGGCATGACCAGCGTGCTGCACACCTGGGGCTCGGCGCTGACGCACCATCCCCATATCCACATGATCGTCCCCGGCGGGGGCCTGTCGCAGGACGGCGCCCGATGGGTGTCCTGTCGGCCAGGGTTCTTCCAGCATGTGCGGGTGCTGTCGCGCCTGTTTCGCCGCCTGTTCCTCCAAGGGCTGCTCGCGCTGCACCGCGCGGGCATGCTGGTCTTCTTCGGCGATCTGGCCGGGCTGGCGGGCGCAGGGGCCTTCGCCGCCTGGATCGCACCCTTCCGCAAATCCGAATGGGTGGTCTACGCCAAGCCGCCCTTCGGCGGTCCCGAGGCGGTGCTGGCCTACCTGAGCCGCTACACCCACCGTGTCGCCATCTCCAACGCCCGCCTGATCAGCGCCGACGCCGCGACGGTCGCCTTCCGCTGGAAGGACTACCGCATCAAGTCCGGCGACCGGCAGAAGGTGATGCGGCTCGCGACGGACGAGTTCATCCGCCGGTTCCTGATCCACGTGCTGCCCGACGGCTTTCACCGCATCCGGCACTACGGCCTGCTCGCCAGCACCGCCCGCAAGGCCAACATCGCGAAGATCCGTCTCCTGCTCGGGACCGACCGGCCCAGACAGGGGCCGCAAGCGACCGCCGAGATCATCCCGCTCACTCTGCGCGAGCCATGCCCCTGCTGTGGCGGCCCGATGCGCATCATCGAGATGTTCCGTCGCGGTCAGCAACCACGGTCGCGGGCGCCACCATCGGAGCAGGCAGCATGACGCTACGCCCGTCACCCTGGCCGATCCGCCCCCGGATCCCCATCAGGCGCCGGCCGGCCGGCTGTTCGCCGGGCCACGGCCATCCTCCTCATCGTGGTCCGGACCGGCCCCACGGCCCCACGAAAATCCCCGACATCGGGTGAATATGGCAGCCCGCGCACCCGGCATCACGAACCATGCGCCTGTCCCCGACCACAGAAGTCCCAACCGTCAGCGCTCTTTCCCCATAGACAGCACCCCGCCCCACGCGGCTTCCTCCTTGGGAGGTTTTCCAACGCGGGCCGAGGTCGCGCCCGTCCCAACCTCACGCCACGGCCCGCGTCGGAAAACCTTCACCTATCCGGACCTTCGATGATAGTCGGTTGAATGCTGCTCTCGGGCCCAAAGCGGCATCGAGACGTTTCCGATGCGGGCACATGAATGGCCGTCTGAT